>JAYVGZ010000367.1:0-4142 GCA_043771805.1 Pseudomonadota bacterium | reverse complement strand
CCAGCACAACTGGAATCCCAAGATCTTCGCGTTTCAGTACTCCATCATCCACCGACGCAGCTGGCTTACCGAGGCGAGAAAAAACGAGTAGTTCACGCTCCCCTGCATGTGCAAGAAGAAAATTCCTCCATGGTCCCATAACCTCTGCAAGCCGCCCTACTATTTTTCCGACATTTGCTACGGCGAGGTCCGATGCCTTCATGGCAGAAGCTTTTGCATAGGTCTCGGTGATTACCGATTCCATAACCACAAGGGACATAACGAGAGAAAGGGCCGTAGTAAGTGCGGCACTAGGTGCCTGCTGAGTTCCAAAGCCACTTTTAAGCAAACTTAAGACGATACTGAACTTTAGGTAGCATGTGCCGACAGCAACCAGGATCGGAACGGCCGATATGGCCACCCCCCACAGTAGGTAGCTTTCAGGATTCCAGTTCGGAGTCATCTTCGAGTCGCCTCCTGCGTAGATTTCGACTGGAGATAGTCGCTGTTTCTGGGGTTTCTGCGGCCGCGGTCTGCAAGGATCCGATGCCTATCTCCTTAACTTTAATACCTGCACTCTGCAGGCGGCTTAAGAGTGCGCTGCGCTCTCGAAGGAGGAGAGAATTGAGTGCTTCACCGCGGGGATCGATCGAGATTCGAGCTGAAGAATCTTTTCCGGCAGTAATTTGAAGCCCGACACTCCTGCCATCTGCCAATTGGAACGAAAGAGAGAGCGTATGCTCACCTGCCTCAACCGTGTGTACCACCTCCGTCACCGAGTGCTTGGTCGAAATGGCGGCACTTCTTTCCTGAGGTGAGACTTGCAGGCCTGATGCCGAAAAGGTCGATAATTGTCGTAAGGCCTGCCCTCCCTCGATCGATTGTTCGGACCCCCTCTGTGACGAACGGTGGGAAGGCAGAGAAGCTGAATCTTCCCCGACCCGTCCATCAAACCGACCTGAGCGGTGCATCTGCGTGTTCGCCTGCTGACTTAGCACACTGGCATTTGACGTCCTTCCTGCAAGTTGCGCCTCTAAACCTCGCATGCCGCGGTTGTTCATCATGTTGTCGCGCAAACCAAGCCGTAGAACACCCCCTTCAGCCACCTCCTCCTGTCGGTGACCTTCTCTCTGGCGAGCCGCCTTCCCTTTAAGCGTTGCTACCAACTCCTGAAATGAGTCACGCTGTCGTGCACTCCGAACAACCGTCGAAACAGCGCTCTCCACCTTGGTTTTAGCATCGTACCGCTCTAGCTCTGCGGCCAGTAACTCTTTTTTAAGCTGCTTAAGGGGATGAAGGAGTGCCCCTACGTTGCGCTTGGGCTCGCTCACGCCACTTTCCATGGCAGGAGCGCGCATCTCGCGCGATACTCGCCGCATTTCGCTCCAAAACTGTGCCTTTAAAGCGCCGACCCTTCGCCCGGCGGAATCAAAACGGGCACGGGCCTGGTTTAGGTCGCTCCCACTTTTCTGGTAGGCTGCTTCAACCTGAGAACTTTTGTTTATCGCCCGATCAAGCGTTACCACAGTTCGAGAACTCCTCAACTTTATTGATTCTGTTGCAGCTTGCGAACCGTTGCCAAAGCACTCTCAGAGATTTTCGAGAGGAATTCGACTCGAATTTGATGGCGGTGTAGCTCTGATTGAACCTTCAGAAGCTCAGCCAACTGAGTAACTTTATCGCCCTGTCGTGAGAGGGCCTCGACCTTCGAGCCATCCACGCTGAGAGAGGAGCCTCCCTTTTCTATTCGACCAGCCACCTCTGACCAGCTGGCCCCCGCTCCGCCCGAGTTGCTATTTGGCGCCTTCGTCAAAGAAGCCTCCCCGGTCGGCGGTACGGTGTGTGCGTTGATTGCGAGAAGGGAGATGCCGTTCATGTATTATTCTCCGATATGAAATTGCAAATGCAGCGCGAAGGAGCGATTTTGCTACGCTGTTGTCGATGTTGTTGTCTGGGCTGTTGTCTAACCTGTTGTTTGCCAGCAGGAGGGTATTCGAGAGTACCTGCTAAAAGTTGCCAAAAATCGACTCTTTCAAGAAAAAGTTGGTGCTCGAGCAGCCCGGTGCCGTTTCATGGCCGCCTATAGCTTTCTTGCAGAAATTCATCTTCAAAAAGGCTGTGTTGGTCATACTCAGCGCCTACTCAAAAGGGGGTAGTGGCACACGGGCGGTGATGGCTATACTGTTCGCTACAGACAATAAATTACCTCTGCTATGAATCACTCCCTCTTAGACCCTACCCTCAACTCTCAGATCGTTGAATTCGGCAAGGCGATATTCGCGGGCCTCGGTGAAGTGCAGCCCTCAACGTTTAACCCTCGCTTCTGGAACGGGAAGTTGATGGAGTGGTCGATGACCCGACCTGAGTTTAAAGTTAACCTGTTTAGGCTGGTCGACGTCCTTCCTACGCTGACAACGTCTGAGGCTGTCGCGGAACATGTGAGGGAGTACCTGGGCGACGCGGCAGCGACCCTTCACCCTGCACTCGGGTGGGGGCTCGGGCTCTCTAAGAACAATATCGGCGCAGCCCTCACGTCTTTCTTCGTGCGCCAAGGGGTGCATCAGATGGCCAGCATGTTTATAGCCGGCAGTTCCCCCGCAAGTGCTCTTCCAGTTCTAAGAGAGATGCGACGGAAGGGATTCTGTTTCACTGTCGACCTACTGGGAGAGTTCTGTGTATGTGAGCCTGAAGCGCTCGAGTACCTCAATCGATACCTTGATGCCCTTGATACGTTTGGGCCGACAATTCCAGCGTGGGCAGAAGGACAGCCCATCATTCCTGGGCATCCGGGTGAAACAAGCCCCGTCTGCATCTCGGTAAAACTCTCGGCACTTTATTCCCAGACGGGGTTTCTGAATTTTGATAGAAGTATCTCGATACTTTCTGAACGCCTTACCGAGGTGGTTCGGAGGGCGAAGAAGTACAATGCCCTCATGTACGTTGACGCAGAGGACTCCGGAAACAATTCGATTATATACGAGACCTTTAAGCGCGTGTTTAGCGCCTCTGAGTTTATCGACTTCCCCATGCCCGGAATCGTCATTCAAGCCTATGCTAAAAACTCAGCTCAGCGGGTAGACGAAATGCTTGGGTTTGCCCGCAAGCGCGGTGCCCCTGTAGCAGTACGACTCGTTAAAGGTGCCTACTGGGACCTTGAACGGGTTAGCAGCGCTCAAAACCACTGGGATTTTCCGCTCTGGAATAAGAAAGAAACAAGTGACGCACACTATGAACACCTTTCAAGGGTGCTTCTGGATAATCACGAGTTCTGTTTACCAGCCTTCGGCTCACACAACATTCGATCACTGTCACATGCCTGCTGCTACGCAGAGCGCAAAGGGCTTTCCCCTCAAGACTTCGAGATCCAGGTACTGTACGGCATGGCTGAACCGATAGCTGCAACGTTCTCTCGTAAGGGGTACCTTGTTCGGATGTATGTTCCACTTGGAGAGCTGCTCCCAGGGATGGGGTATTTAGTTCGCCGTCTTCTCGAAAATACTTCAAACGAGTCTTTCCTGCGCCACACCTTTTTCGATGAAGCGGAGGTATCGGATCTACTGCGTGAGCCACTGTTGCAGAGTGCTGATCTCACCGTGAAACGGCACTCTGCACCGGTATCGTGAGGCCTGTTATGCAAGAACCAACACTACTACGCACTTCTGCGCTTGCGGGATTTAAGAATGAACCCCTGCGCGACTTCAGTGAAGAATCTCACCGTCAAGCAGTGCGAGAAGCACTCACACAAGTTGAGACAGCTCGACTGGCAGGAAGACTTGCGGCTCGCCCAATCGTAGATGGCCAAACTTCACAAGGCAGTAGTAGTTTTGTGCGAGTCGATCCGAGCGACTCTTCTCTCGGTGTCGGCGCCGTCTATCTTGCTGATGAATCACTAGCAGAGAAGGCTGTGCAGTCGTGCCTTGCAGGGCTCCGCGATTGGCGCGCAGCAGGAGTCGCAACCCGAGTCGCAGCAGTCAGGCAGATTGCGCGGCTTATGCGAGAACAAAAGGGATACCTCGCCGCTGTCATGACACGCGAGTCAGGAAAGCCGTGGAAGGAGGCTGATGGCGACGTTGCAGAGGCGATAGACTTTTGTGAATACTACGCTCTTCTTGCTGAAAATCTAGGTGGCACCCGACTCACCGAGACGGTGCTAGGTGAAGAGA
>JAYVGZ010000366.1:0-5609 GCA_043771805.1 Pseudomonadota bacterium | reverse complement strand
CCGCGTCAGCAACAGCTGTTGCTGCTGCTGACGCCTCCGCAACCACTCGCGCAGTATTCGACTGCTCTTCTGATAGGCGCAAGGCCGCGAGCGAAACACTCTCGCTATTCCCTTGCTCTGCAACGGCTTGCAGCGCTAGAGAGCGCTGCTTGGCATGGCGATTAAACTCACCTTCCGATGCTGCCATTACTTGCCAGGGGTCTGCGGACGCCGCTTCCACGAGAGCAGCAGTCCGACTCACCATCTCAGGAACCATTTCTCCCTGCGTTGCAGCGTTGCTCACCGCTAGTGTCATGCTAGTCGCTTCAGCATTCGACATTGCAAGTGACTGGGTTATCGATTGTTCGAGTGTGTTCGATGAAACAACTCCTATAGGCTGCGATGTTTCCAGGGCAGACGCGGTAACTGTCGTATTCCGATCTGCCTGGTAGGCAGTGTAGCTGTTAATCGACTTCTCCCCACTTGTGGCAAAGACAGGGCCCGAATCACCCGATGGACCCGCGGGTGGTCGCGCCGGCTTTTTTGGCTTGGACACATCAGCCACCGTTGGTGGGGGTGAGGGTGGGAAAACTGGTGGCGGGTTTGAGGGTCCCCGGCTCCTTGTTGGAGGGCAATGGAACATCCACACGAGCCCCTCTCCGAGACCATCAATGTAATCTTGTAACGCCTTTTCGTATATGTCCTCTTCTGGCTCCGGTGGAGGTTGAGGAGGGGGTGGTGGGGTTGCGGCTAAAAGTTGCACTAGTGGTGGCTCGATCGGCGCAGGTTGCACTGGAGCAGGCGCCGGCGCCGCTGGAGATTGGTTGGCTGGGGCGGCCGGGGTGGGAACTGCGCCCTCTTGAGGTGCAGGTCCTTGTCCTGTCGACGCGGCACCGGCCCCTCCGGTTGCGGGCTGTGTGTTTGCGGGAGGCTCGCTCCCTGCATTAACGGGGGTTACATTCTGTGCACCTTGCTGTGCTACGGGCGCCCCCCCTGGTGTAGCGGCCACACCTGGTGTTCCAGGTTGTGCGTTCTGGGGCGTCGCTAGCGGCTCGATCGGAGACGGGATGGGAGCAGGCGTGATGAGTTGCCCGGCTCCGCCTCCTGGTGTGGCGGGCGATGGGGATTGGTTTAAATTTATCGGTAACACTGGCGGCTCTTTCGCATCGCCCGGTTGGTTGGAAATCGCCTGCGGAAGGGAGTTTGGTATGATTGGACCTATTACTTGATTCACCGGTACCGGTAGCGACTGACTCTTTTTCGAAGCGTCCACCGTTGTAAGTTTCGCGAGATAGGTAACCCCCTCCGTGTAAACTCGGCGAACAGAAATATCAACATACTGCGAAAGTACCTTCGGATCCTGCGCAACTTTTTCCACAAGACCTAATGCAGTTCGAAGAGGCTTGTTCGCGCCCTCTCTTAGGTATTGTCCAACCTCGCGTGGGTGAAAGATGCCACCCCTTCCAATATCGGCTGCTTTTGAACCCGGACGGCCAACAGTCACAACCCACTTGCCGAAGACGGTCTTACCAGCGGCTTCTGTTCCCTGGTGAGTTCCTACCGCAGTAATCTTAAGGATGCGAATAGCACTAAGTCCAACAAACGCGACATCGAACGCAAGGTCAAACGCCCCCTGCCGAAGCGCATCCTTCAACGAGAGTCCATTAAACGCGCATCGAAATGTTTTCTCACCCACATTCCAAGCAGTAGCAACCGCAAATGCGGTAACCGGTGTCGCGGTAATTGCAACGGCTGTAATCACAACTACTTTTGCAACTGCCGTACCAATGGTAACCCAGTTATCGAAGCTTTCTAAACGATTCTGCGCGTTGCGCGCATCAATCTGCCAACGTACAAACGCATCATGTCGCACCGCCACCCATTCAACGAGCGCAAACCGCCGAGAGGTATCAGCCGCCTGGGCCCGGATTCCGTCCATTGTGAAGATACTTTCTTCACCTGCACTGTGATCTTCCAGGCGGCACTGCATGCGATTTGTCATCGACTGCTTGGTACCTCGCACATCGCCGAGTGCCCCACGCTGTTCGCCCATCAGCGACTTCTGATCTTTCAACATCTCATTGTGATGGTTCTCAAGCACTTTCGCTCTCGATTTTGATACCGTGCGGTTTGCCTGTTCATGACGAGCGTTGTGCCCTGAGCTCGCAATAGTTTGATAAAACTCGATGGCTTGTGCGTTGATTACCTCACCCTTCTTCTGCAGAGAAGTAAGGGCTCCATAGTGCTGTTCAAATTCATCGATCTCTTCAAGCTGTTGAGCCTGCGTCACACGTTGAGAGTTGGGATTGATGGACCCTTTCAAGAGGTCCGAGAGAAGATTCGCTTTCTCTACACCTAACGTACCGCCAGTAACTCGCACGTACTGCACCACCGATGGCTCTTGCGCATCGCGGTATTTCATGGCGTCTGGCATACCGGCAACGAATTCATTAAGGCCGGCCGTAAGGGCCTTGCGTGACGCCTCATCTGGCGCCATCGCGATTGCGGCAGAGAGCAATTTCTGATTTACGGCGGTTGCAGTATTACCCAAAGCCTGCTGCGCGATAATGAGCGGCGCCTTAGCATACTGAGCTGCATCGCTTGAGAGAACGCTGCTCACCGAAGAAGAAAGACAGGGGGGTACTATCTTCCCAAGATCGGGCATCATGTCAGCACGGTAGATGCCTTTGTACGCCGCTACCGCTTTAACGAGACCAGGGCCTTGGTATGCGTTACGGAATGCTACTAATGCGCTGAGGGAACCGAGGGGATCTTGCGTTGCGAAGGCAACACCATTCTTCAGCTCTATCACTCCACGAGTGACCGCATCATTCTCTTTTGCGGCCTTTAGATATGCTCCTATTTCGCGCCCCTCAGGGCTCTCCTTGAACTGTGAGAAGGCTTCTCGTGCTGCACTGGAACTGTTCTCAAGCCCTTCAACCGATCGTTGTAGAAGACCACGGCCTTCAAGCGCCATCATAGACTTGACCGTAAGGCGGGGATTACGCGTGCGGATTCCCTCGGTCAAACTCTCGAGATCATAGCTGGTGAGTGCTTTCGGCCCGCCTTGAAGAAGATTTTTGACGCGCTGTGTGTCGGAGGACGAAGCCTCTGAGTAGGCCCCGCGCATCGCAAGGTCATTTGCTAAATCTCCAGAGAGCGGTGTCTTCCCCTGTTCTCTGAGAGGTGACGCTACGTGCTCACGGTAAAGCGCGGAAACCAGTAGCATCTCGCCCTCACTGAGCGCCATCTCTCTCACTAGTTCTAGAATAATCGCACCAGCTGGAGAATCGTCGGACATGTAGGAAGCGATCTCTTTGGCGCGCTTAGCCGCTGTCGAAACGGTATTTGCCTGCCGCTCAAACAGCTCTAGTGCCGCTCGGTCTGAGATACGAGCTACCACGCCACTTCTTGCTATGAATTCTGCCGAATATGTCTCGTGATCCTTCGACACAAACCGAGTCAGCGCACTGTCCATCTCTTTGAGGCGAGCCCCGGCTGCAAGTGCTTCATCGATTCGTCCCTGCTGCACCAACGATTGATATGCGGTAGCTAAGGCGGCTCGCTCGGGAGCTTCTTTTTTTAAGCGCTCCGCAATGGCACTAGTAGCGGAAGTTCCATCATCAATTTTTATAACTTCGTCTGACTGAAGAAGGACCCCCATGAGGTTCTTTCGCTCAGGAAGGGAGCTGATGCCGTCTATCTTTACGCCTATGAAAGGCTTTAAGTCGCCATTAGTGAGAAGTGGCGAATCCGCGAACGAATAAAGAAACTCCTGGCCAAGCCTGCCCCCAGGGCGGACTGCAAGAACTGCTTCACCCAGGGTTTGGCCGGTGATCCGAAGGTATTCACTTCTCACATCTTCTAGCTTCTCAATCGGAAGCTGTAATAGCTGTCGCGACGCCTCCTGCATCGTGCGCATCGCGCTCATTGCGCTTACATACGGGGCGATCTCATCCGGTTTCCGTGACGAGATACCGCGCCAAACCTCACCTGGTGGGATCTGTTCAGCACTCTTGCCGAACGTCTTATCAAGCAAAGCTAGATTTTCTGGTCGATCAAAAGTGAGGAGGAAAAGTTTCACCCTAACCGCGTCGTCACCAGAGATACGGGCATAAAGGTGGTTCATCTGTTCGCGGGGCGGCATCAATCCTAAAGATGAGTCCGAAAGCGCCGCACCGATTGCGTTCTTACTGTCGAGTACTCCTCGAAGTGCCGCTAACGCCTCCTTCGAGGGCTCTAGGGTGAAATCTTTCGTGAGTAGTGCATTCAGTTGGTCAATTTGAAGAAGGCTTTCGTCTGCTCTGGTCGCCGGAAGGCCCGTTTGCGCTGACGCAACAGTGCTACGAGGGATCACACAGCCTGTCAGAGCATCACCACAATTTTTGCGTGCCTCTAGGTACTGCTTGAACGTGTCCGATATTTGCGATTCAGCCGAAGGTTCATCAAAAATTCTGATCTTCGGGAACTTTGTCGTACCATCAACAACGGGCTCGCTTCGATTCACCATTTGATCGTAGAGCGATGTCCCCAGAGCAACTGGATCTTTTCCGAGAAATGTAGTGGCGCAGCGCAGAGCGTCCTGCCATTTGCTCATGGTCTTCCGCTCGTGCTCGATCTTGGTCTGAAGGTTGAGGATCTTGTTTGTTCCCTCGCCGTACTTCGCAGGGTCCCACCATGAGGACGGCAGATTGTCCTGCTGCTCAGCTATCTCGGAATGCAAATATTCGATGTCAAGAGTGAGGCTCTTCACCGTTTTTTCTGAAGTTTTTCTGATCGCTTCTACCGTTTTTACGTAGACATCGATCGCTTCTATTTCCTTTTGAAGCGCGGAAGCCGCGCGAAGATACACCTCAGATCGGCCGGTAGTGCCCGTCGGCAAAGACTGAAACTCAAGGAGCAATCGCTGCACTTCACTGGAATCTTTAGGGTTCGCTTGAAGAGATTGCGTTACCTGATACGACGTTGCTTGCCATTCGATACTGTCACGTTCCTGGCACAGCAAAGCACATTCTGCGGCGCGCTCTGGCTGCGATCGAAGCTGCTCAATTCTCACTTCACTTGCCGATAACTCTACGCGTGCCTCCCTTCGATTTTGATCGAGCGATTGCGCGGTGTACTCGGGAAGGTGCGGAGAGAGGAGCTGTAACAGATCTGTCTCCGCGATCGATGCAATATCTACGGAGTTTTCTTTCAAACGTTCTGTGATTTTGGTGCGACCATTAAATGCTTCAGACAACTGCTCAAGTGGTGCGGCTATACGCTCGAGAGTACGTCGGATTTCTTGATTTTTTCCTTTTGCCGCCTCTGACGAGTCGTACTGATCCGGAAGCTGTTTAAAGCCTAGCCCCTCGACCGCTTTGTAGAACACCCCCTGATCTTGATCGTCCGTTGTTGCCGCAGCAGCAACAACTGCATGCATCTCTTTCAGTGATTTTCCTTTCAGCCCCGGCAAGCGAGCAACCACGTGAGCGGCTACTTCTTCCCTGGATATAACGACAGGTTTTGCTAAGCTCTCATCCGCTAGAATTTTCGAGAGTGCCACCTGCGCCTGAGCAATTGTGCGCTCGTATTGCGCAGCTACGTTGTGCAACTCATCTCGATTACGATCATAGACCGCCAGCATTTCA
>JAYVGZ010000365.1:0-2241 GCA_043771805.1 Pseudomonadota bacterium | reverse complement strand
ACTTAAGAGATGGACCAGTTATGACACAATTTTTTCGATACAAAGAAGACCGGGTGCCGACCTTTCTGATCATCGGCCTCTGTTTACTTGATGTGCTTGTATACTTTACCGTTGATAGCGTACCACTTTTGGTCGTGTGGATGGTGCTGGTGATAACCCCGAAAATTGGGATCTGCTCATGGAATCATCACCACCAGCACCTACCGACTTTTCATCAGGTGGATCTCAACCGAGCACTCGAATTTGTCTACGCACTCCACACTGGTATCACTACGAACGCATGGGTGCTTCACCATGTTTTAGGCCATCACCTCAACTACCTCGATCAGACAAAGGATGAATCAGCGTGGAAGCGCCCTAACGGCACCTTGATGACTGAGATGGAGTACACCTTGACCATCGCGGGCACTGGTTATCCCCGTGCCTTCAAAGTTGGGCTTAAGCATCCGAAGTACCTGCCCGCGTTTTTGGGAATGGGGACCATCGTTTTCGCAACCGTCGCAGCGCTAATTTACTACAACTGGGTGAACGCACTTATGGTGTTTGCCATTCCAATGGTGTTCGGTCTTCTTGTCACGGCGTGGCATACGTACTGTCATCACGCAGGGCTCGACACCGACGACCACTATCAGGCATCACATAACATCATGCATCACTGGTACAACGTGATGACTGGGAACCTTGGTTACCATACCGCTCACCACGTAAAACCTGGGCTGCATTGGTCTAAGCTTCCTGAGTTTCATGCATCGATTGCGCACAAGATTCCGCCGCATTTGTATATCGAGGCGTGCATTCCGTTTCGGTGGTTTTCGTCTGGCGAGCGCGAGGGACGACCAGAGACGGTGAACCAGGGAGCATAATTGGCGGGTGCCGGAGCCGCGGGCGGGGTTTAGCTCGCCCGCGGCAAAAACTCACTTCATTAACTGCGGATGTTGTTTATGATCTGTTGCCTGATCTGATCGAGCTTCTCTAGGAGGTTTGAGAATAATGACGCAACCGAGCTGGACTGTTGAAAGCGCTGCTCGGCAATCAGTTGGACGGTCTTTACAGTTAGTTCCTCATCCGCCTTCACTTTGATACCAAGAGATTTTGCGAGGTCCACAATTTTATTCTTATCCCCCCCCTCTTGGAGGGAGTAGGCAGCCATTAGGTTTGATTGAGCATCTGTCAAATTTCTTCCGATCTGACTTGCTGCCTGATCTAGATTCTTAGGTAACGCGGTTACGGCCTCTGCCATGATATCCTCCGTGGATTCTGTATGGATCAAGTTTTCCGCTGAGAGAGTCCCAACGGCAGGTCTTGAATCCATGGTTTTTACGTGAATTCGACCCCCAGCTGCGTTTGTTGCTCTTGTTATGAAATAAACATTCACCTACCTTTAACGTTCAGGTGGTGGAGTTGAAGTCCGAGCCGCGTCCAGCCCCTCAGGGGAGGATTTGCGGATGCAAATGCGGTGTGAAAACAGCTATCCGTTCACGAAATATAGCCAACGGGCGATTAGCTCGTTGTCGATGAAAGGTTCGCCGAGCGGTAATAGTAGTTGCCGTAACGTCTTTGATTTGCGAATTAAAAATTTGCCCGTGAACGGATACCACCTACCTTGAAAAAGCTCGTTCCGTTTTGAGATTTAAGGGGTTTTGGATGTCGGAGTTCATTGAAATTTTGGGTGGTGTCCCTCTGCGAGGGAGTGTCCGCGCAAGTGGAGCTAAGAATGCGGGATTGCCGATACTGATAGCGACGCTCTTAACCGACGAAGAGTGCACCCTAGCCAACGTTCCGAACCTCACCGATACTAATCTCGTCCTGCATCTCTTGGAGCAGTTTGGCGCTAGCGTTAGCTATGATGGTCAGGAAGTAAAGGTCTCTACCCCTCAGTTAGTGGCGACTGAGGCGAGTTATAGTTTAGTGAAGGCCTTGAGGGCTTCTTTTTGGGTGCTAGCCCCGCTTCTCGCTCGTGGCCGAGCCGCGAGAGTGGCCCTTCCGGGCGGCGATTTGATTGGCGCCAGGCCTGTAGACATGCACCTCGAAGGCCTTACTCAGATGGGGGCCGATATTACCGTTAAGCACGGTGTTGTTTATGCCACCGCAGTGAGTGGGCTAAGGCCTGCTGTTCTCGATTTTCGTTTCCCTTCTGTTGGCGCTACCCATCAGTTGATGATGGCAGCCGCGCTTACCCCTGGACTCTCGGTCATTAAGGGAGCCGCGCGCGAACCAGAGATCGTAGCTCTGGCAAATTAC
>JAYVGZ010000364.1:0-20078 GCA_043771805.1 Pseudomonadota bacterium | reverse complement strand
TTTTCTAAGGCAAACAAACAGTAAGCAAACGTAGACGACGAAGTTAATCCAGTAACTCTGAAGGTCGCCGATTGAGGCTGGTCCGCCACTGGCCCAAGCCTGGCTTTGGCCACTTGTAAGGAGAATGCCCGTAGCTACAGCAAGCACTCGCCTACCTCGCGACCCCATTAAAAGAACCGGAAATGCGCTGCTACGGAAGAAGAAGGAAGAGCTAAGGACACGTTTCATAAGAGGGCTGTAACTTAATTAAGTTTCACAACGCGGATATCTGACCCTAAGGCCGCAATAGCATAGCCATTTCGTATGCAGAAGTCAGCCCTTTACACGAAGAAATTACGGAGCTGTTCGATTGCCGACTCAACCGGTAGTTCGTAAATTTTGGCCTAGTGTACCGAGAGCTCAGAGTCGACCTTGTGAGAGAGCAGCTCTGCAAGAGCGTGAGAGTCTTCCTCTGCCTTCTGCCGACACTGTGCCATCTGGCGATCGATGCTCTCTCGACCTTCCTTAAGAACACGGGCGACCTCGGCTTCCGCTTTAGAAACGATCTCCGTAGCTTCGAATTTCGAGCGGGTTACAATCTCCACTCTCTTCGTATTAGCCTCGACGCGGGCCTGAAAAATGCTCTGGTCGTATCGCTCCTGTAGTGCGCCGGCCTTCTGGCGTAAGAGTGCCGCTGTCTCTACAGCACCCGTAGTCGCATGCTCGCGCTGCTCTAGATGCTCGAGTAAGGGACGAAACACGGAGCTCTCCAGCAGCTTATAAAGGAAAAAAAACAGTGCCAACCCCACAAAAATCATGGGGACATCCAATTTGGTTAGAGAGAAGGTCTCGAGAAATTGAGTGTAGATTTGGTCCATGGCTGTAAGGTCTACGATTTCATAAATAAGGTCAACTCCATCGATCGGATTCAGCTTATTAGACGCACTCTGTCTTGATATCAACGGCGATAGCGCCTGCGTTTATTGGCATAGTGCACCGTCCGGTAATAACAGCTCCCGGTTCAACTGCTAGCTGATAGGTTTCTAAGTCACCCTCAATCCGGCTACCGGCCATGAGACTCAACGTCTCTTCCACGGCAATATCGCCAACAACCGCTCCTGCGATTGTTGCGTGCTTTGCTTTCAGAAATCCCTTCAGAAGCCCTCCGGCCGCTATCGTCACTGACAACGATCCGGTTACCGTACCGTTTACTAGACCAGCAATAACGAGATTATTCTCGGAGCGTACATCGCCAAAAATTTCTGTCCCCGCCGCGATTGTCGTAACAGGGCTCGACGCTCGTTCTTCATTTGCACCCAGCACGAACGGCTGAATACCAACTTGTTCCTTGAATTTAGCGGCTGCGTCACTCATGGTCCCTGCCCAATAACTCGCTAGTCTTTTGTTTGGCTAAGAATGTCAACGAGTCGATCGAGCTCCTCGTCTGAGAAAAAGTGAAGCTCAATCGAGCCTACTCCAACTTTCGATTTGTGAATGGATACTTTTGTGCCGAGAACGTTTCGCAGTCGTTCCTCGATTTCTGGATGAACAGACTCTTTCGGCGTTCGATTCGAACCATGCGAGTCTATGCCCCCCGTTTTTTTGGGTTGTTCAAGAACAACCTCGCGAGCAACGATAGCCTCTAGTGCCCGGACAGAGAGTCGCTCCTCTTCGACCTTCTTAGCGAGGCCGATCTGAGCAGCCGGCTCCCTCACCGTGAGGATGGCCTTCGCGTGGCCTAGGGAAATTCGCCCGTCTTCGAGCATGCCCTGAACCACCTCAGGTAATTTCAATACTCGAACGATGTTTGCAATCGTCGCTCTCTCCTTCCCTACCTTCTCCGCAATCTCTTGCGCCGTTTGTGAAAATTCATCCATCAGACGTTGATAGCTCTTTGCCTCCTCAATTGGGCTCAAATTTTGTCGTTGAACGTTCTCTACTATCGCTACTTCGAGAGTCTCACGGTCAGAGAAAGTGCGGACTATAACTGGAACCTCTAGTAAACCTGCCTTGCATGCGGCGCGGTATCTGCGCTCGCCCGCTACGATTTGGTATCCACCATCGACACCAAATGGGCGCACCAGTATAGGCTGAAGAATCCCTAGAGTCTTAATAGAGTCCGAGAGCTCCTGGATTTCCTGGTCGGGAAAGACCTGCCTCGGCTGTTTTGGGTTCGCCTTAATTGCGGTTACGTTCATAAAACTCACCGACGGAACGCTGCCGTCGGCCTCTGGGGTGTCGGACTGGTTTGCGGCCACAGCTGCCGAAGAAAGAGCAACCGACGGCGCAGAGATCAGCGCGCTCAATCCTCGACCAAGAGCTGGTCTCGTCGATTTCTTCAGTCCTTTCGATAAGTTAAAATCCATCGCTATCTCCTTAATTCAATTTCTACTGTTCCACGTGGAACACCCTCGCCTTAAGCCGCCTTCGCTGCTCCTCCCGAACCGTTCAGATCCAGGCGCTCAATAACCTCTGCAGTCAAAGCCAAATAGGCTTTCGAACCAGCGCTCAGAGGATCATAGATACAGATTGGCTGACCGTAGCTTGGACATTCTGAGAGTTTTACATTCCGCGGCACGCGGGTCTTAAATAGTTTCTCGCCAAAAAACTTTTGCGCCTCATCCAGTACTTGCTGTGACAGATTCGTTCGGCCATCGAACATACTAAGAAAAACACCAAGCACCGAAAGCCTTGGGTTGAACGTTTGCTGAACAAACTGGATGGTATTCATCAAAGCCGACAAGCCCTCTAGGGAGTAGTACTCGGCCTGCAGTGGAATGAGAACGGACTCTGCGGCACCTAAGGCGTTCAGCGTTAGGAGACCAGATGAAGGAGGGCAGTCAATTACAACAATGTCATACTGTCCCTCGACAGAGTGGAGTGCGCTCTTAAGAATCAATTCTCGCCCTGGCGCTCGCCCAATCTCTAGCTCAAGACTAACAAGATCCGCCGAGCCAGGAACCACGCTGAGCTGACGCACGGATGACGGAACCGTCAACGCAGCAAGAGTCGTTCGACCAAAAAAAAGATCGTACAGGTCGTTACCCTCAGGGTGGCGCGCCGCTCCCGAGCCGCTTGTAGCGCTGCACTGCGGGTCGAAATCGAGCAGCAATACCCGAAACCCCAGCAACGCTAACTGTGAAGAGATGCTTACAGCGCTGGTTGTTTTACCGACGCCACCTTTCTGATTTGCAATTGCTACTACGTGAGCCATAGGGTTGATACTGCTACCATGAGATGCGATCAGGAACAACAATAAAGGAGCTGAAAAAGTGGTGTTCCACGTGGAACATTATGCCGAATGCGCAAAATGGCTTAGCTGATAAGGCCAGTTACTACGCGGGAATTAGCTTTCCGTCTTTCACGGACCACACTAAAGCTCTCCAGAAGCGCCTCAACATCAGAATCTGTGTGCCTTGTCGAAAGCAGAACCCTCAGAAAACCACCATCCCTGCCACGCGATTTGCCAGGAAGAGCCTCTGTCAAAAAGCCCCGCTGCAGGAGTGCTAATTGCACCTCACAGCAAGCTTTAAACGAGTCCAAGGAAATACTCACAATTGGTACTTCACCACCACATGGAACACTCCAACCCTGACGACTCAAGCTTTCGGCTAACAACTTTGCCCTTACTGCCAACACCTCGCGCGACAAGACGCTAAGCTCAGCCGCAGAGAGCGCTGCCTCTACCCCCAATGCAAGCGCAAGTGGTTCTGGTGCTTCGTAACGTAAGAATCGTGAGCGTCGTAGCAAGAGCTCTCTGAACTCGGTAGGGCCAACAACTCCGGTGCCAGCAAATCCGAGCACAAGGTTAAAAGAAGCGATCCGCGCAAGGAGCGCAGGGGACCAACGAAGTAAGTCAGCGGAGCCGGCTCCACGAAGGCCTCGTATTCCGAGAGCAGCACTCTCGTCGACAATCACCCAGGCACCGATTCTCTCTGCGAAGGCCAAATCACCCGGCACGTCCCTTACACCACCCGTCAGAGCCGAAACAGTTTCGACAACGAAACAGACCCTCCTGTGCCCTTTGCACTTCTCTGCGATGGACTGCAGTTCACCATCCTCTACAACGAGCAGCTCTGAGCCGACCAATGCTGCCGCATCTGCCAACGGAGCCTGCGTTGAAGCAGTGGTAACTAATAAATCTAATTCGGTAAATAACGCTGTTACGCAGGTTAAAACAGCTTGGGTTCGAGTCGGGAATAATATTCCCGCCTCACCACCGAAGAATTCCGCGATTCGCTGCTCTACCCGCGAGTGTTCTAGAAAGAGCCCACCTACCGAGCGCCCAGCACCTGATGACCATCCAAATCCATCAATGGAGCGTGCAGCCGGACCACAAATGTCACGCCGATCATAGAGGGACAACAGATCCCAAGATGCGAAGCTGGTGACAGAGCGCCCCTTAAACTCAAACTTCGGGCTCCGTTCTGCCAGACGCGAACTAAACTCACCCCGGCTACTGCCAAGATCTACTGTTGAAAGGTCCTTTGCGAGATCTGCCTTAATTGATGTCTTCACTCTGCATCATCTGTCATTAAGAGACACGACTCGATTAACGGATCAATCTCTCCGTCTAGCACGGCGTTAACGTCGGAGGTCTCAAATCCACTTCTGAGATCCTTGACCAATTGGTAGGGCTGAAGAACGTAATTTCGAACCTGACTGCCAAAATCGATCTTCTTTCTGTGTCCCTTCAACTGATCGAGCTTCTCACGCTGCTTCCGCTCCTGAAGCTCAAAGAGCTTTGACTTCAAGATTTTCATAGCGTGTGCACGATTCTTATGTTGAGACCTCTCGCTCTGACACGCAACAACAATCCCCGTAGGGATATGCGTAAGCCTGATCGCAGAATCTGTTTTATTAACGTGCTGACCCCCGGCACCTGAGGAACGATAGGTGTCCACCTTCAGGTCAGCTTCATTAACCTCGACTGCGATCTCTTCCTCTATATCCGGGATAGCACTAACTGAGGCAAACGACGTATGCCTGCGAGCGTTCGAATCAAATGGAGAGATACGCACCAATCGGTGAACCCCGCTCTCTGAACGGAGGTGCCCGTACGAATAGGCTCCCCCTATAAGGAGCGTCGCACTCTTTATTCCTGCCCCATCGCCAGCCTGATAATCCATGACCTCTAGCGAAAATTTCTTTCGTTCAGACCAGCGCGCATACATGCGCATCAACATCTCAGCCCAATCTTGAGCTTCAGTGCCGCCTGAGCCCGCATTGATCTCCAGGATTGTCGACTGGCTGTCGAACGGCCCGTTCATTTTGCACTTGAACTCTTGAGCTCCAATCGCCGTTTCAAGGTCACGAACCGTCTTGACGGCCTCAGCCGCGAACTCCTCGTCGCCAGTCTCTTTCGCAAGTTCAAAGGCGGCTTCAGTATCAGAGAGAAGGGTAGTAATCTTCTTAAACAGGTCGAGCTTCTCCGAGCAATCGGAGCGTTCGCGCATCAGAGCCTTAGCTTTGTCACTATCGTTCCAAATTTCGTTGGATTGGGACTCGCGTTCAAGCTCGGAGCGGCGCGTTTCTAGCTTAGGGATGTCAAAGAAACCCCCTCAGAACGTCGACGCGTCCTGAAAGTGCTTGCAGTTTGTATTTGAACTCGGAAGGGTCAAAGGCAGTAGACATACGACGAGCTATACGCCGGTCAAGGCACTGCGTCAACCGGCTGGTGTCGGCGAAATACAGCTGACTTCTAAAGCGACACAAGCGCACGCAACGCTCGCTCTCTCCTGCGCATCCTCGCCGCATCAGCGGGCAGCACCCCTTCATGATCGTAACCACACAGGTGCAGGAGCCCATGCACTACGAGGCGAACTACTTCTTGCTCTTTCGTCACACCGAACTTCTGCGCTTGCCGCAGGGTAGTCTCGGTGGATAACACTAGATCGCCGAGGTAGCTACCGGAGCCTTGAGCAACCTTCCGCTCACCACGAATTTCACGAGCTTCGAACTGCGGAAACGAAAGAACATCAGTCGGCTTATCCTTCTTGCGGAACTCCAAGTTCATGCGTCGCATAGAATCGTCGTCAATCAAAAGTACACTGACCTCATTCACGGCGCCTATTCGAATCTCTTGCTCTAAATGATTCAGCACACTCTTAACCAAAGCACGAAGCTTGGTGGTGGTGATGAGAAGTTTACGGCTCTCTACCGTAACATGAACCTTCCACGATCGAGGCTTTACTACCGGCCTTGCTTTTGTATGTCCGCTCATTACTCGAGCCCAAGCCTCTTCAAATCTTCTTCGGCTCTGACTTTGCGGTGCGGCTCTGTACGCCCAGCGGAATCTTCCGGTGTTTCTACGCGGGTTGCATCATCTTGCTCATGCCCCTTATCGGCCGGCTCTGCATACGCTATCCGCTGATGATAAATGCCAGTAAGGACACGGGTAAAGCATTTGGCGATCAGGTGAAGATCTCGAAGAGTCAACTCACATTCATTTAGTTGACCACTCGAAAACACCTTATTGATCATCTTCTGAACCATACCTTGGATCCGATCGCCGGTCGGATCGTTTAGTGTACGAGCTGCCGCCTCAATCCCATCTGCAAGCATGAGCAGACCGGCTTCTCGTGTTTGAGGCTTTGGTCCTGGGTAAGAATAGAGACTAACATCAACTGTCTCTGGGTCCTCTCCGGCCTCTTCTACCTCCTTGCGAGCCTTTTCCAGAAAGTACTCTATGACCGACGTACCGTGGTGCTGAGGAATCAAGTCCTCGATCACCTCCGGAAGCTTGTGCTTTCGTGCAAGCTCGACGCCATCTTTTACGTGCGAACGAATAATCAAAGCCGACATAGAGGAGCTCAACTTATCGTGCCGATTCTCCCCTGGGGCCTGATTCTCAACGAAGTAGAGCGGTTTCTTCGTCTTCCCCACATCATGAAAGTACGCACCCACTCGACACACCACCGGGTTAGCCTTAATCGCATCGGCAGCAGATTCAACCATCATTCCCATCACCATAGAATGATTCCATGTCCCAGGAGCCTGAATGCTTAGCTCTTTGAGAAGTGCGTGATCGAGGGTCGCCATCTCAATGAGCCGCATATCCGAGGCGTACCCCCCGAGGTATTCCACTATCGGGGTGACCCCCACTGCGATAAACGCGCTGAGACACCCGCCAACCAAGCACCCGAGAATTCTTGACGCGCCATCTACCGGATTGATCACGGGCTGTAAAAAAATCGATGCGATCGCGAGAGGTACTGCGATAAGTCCAATATTCAACGCTGCCTTAAGGTAAGCCGATCGCGACCGAACTCGCATAAAGCTAAGGCATCCGACCAGCGAAGTAACGAGCGTTAAACTAAGGGTTGCAACGGGAGTAGGGGAGTACACCGAAAAAACAATCGAACTGAGAAGTGTCGTTACAAGACCAAACTGTAACCCCAAGATCGATTGCACTATGAGAACGCTTGTTGTGTAAGGAAGAGAAAATGAGAGAGCTTCCTCCGACAACCCTGGCCACAGCTTACTCACTTCACCGTAGCTGATGAGACCGAGCGCCAGCACTTTACATGCCGCAACAATGCCAATGCTAAGTATCATTAGGAGGTGTACCCACACCACCGACCAGACATCTCGCACTCGATGACTACGGTAATACGGCAAAGCAACTACAGAAAAGCGTTGGACTACCAGCAAGACCAAGAACATTGACGTTGCTCGTGCGAGCCTGACTATTAGCGGCTCACTCGGCAGGAAACCGCCTAAACAAAACTCGGCAGCCACGGCGACCGTCGCCTGAGAGGCAACGAAGGCTCCAGTCCGATACCGCGGATCAACTACCGAGTCGCTAACTTTCATCCCGTTCGTATGCCGAAATGATGCGTGACACTAGCGGATGCCTCACCACATCTTCCTCTGAAAAGTGCGTAAAGCCTATCCCTTCGGTGTCTTTGAGGATCTTCAAAGCATGCGTCAACCCTGACATGTTGCCGCGTGGCAGATCGATCTGGGTAACATCTCCCGTAACAACGCACGTCGAGCCGAATCCGAGTCGGGTGAGAAACATCTTCATCTGAACAGGAGTTGTGTTTTGAGCTTCGTCCAGAATAACAAACGCATTCGAAAGGGTGCGTCCTCGCATGAAGGCGAGGGGGGCTACTTCAACAACCCCTTTTTCAACCATCTCCTTCGCGCGCTCGGGATCAACCATGTCATGGAGAGCATCGTACAGCGGACGCAGATACGGATTTACCTTCTCAGCCATGTCTCCTGGGAGGAATCCGAGCTTTTCACCCGCCTCTACGGCGGGTCTGCAGAGAACGATTCTTTTTACCTCTTTGTTTGTTAGCGCCGAAACGGCCATTGCCATTGCGAGATAGGTCTTACCCGTTCCTGCAGGGCCAATGCCAAACACCACGCTGTTGTTCTTGATCGACTCTAGGTATGTTTTCTGCTTAAAGGTCTTCGGAACAATCTTTGTTCGCTTACCTGTCGTTCGTATCTCTTCGCGAAAAAGTTCCTCAAGGCGGAGTCGACGATTGCCGGACAACATACGAATTGCGCGGTCAACGTCACCTTTAAACAACACCTCGCCCTGTTCGACTAAGCCCCGCAATTGCACAAGTAGATCGTGGGCAAGCTCGACATCATTATCCTGTCCAAGAAGTGTCAAACCCTCCGCTGTGCGCCCAATCTTAAGGCACAGCTGCTTCTCGATCGTCCGGAGGTTCTCATCTTTGTCGCCAACAAGTGCCTGCATTACCCCGGAATCTGGAAAGGGAACAACCATCTCCTTCTCCGCACCTCGTGGGTCACCGCTGCGTCTACCGTGTCCTGACATGCTGCCTATTTCCAAAATTTACGTTTTTCTTCACCCCAAACTACCTCATTTGCGCTAGAGGCAAAGGACTGAATCGATACTACAGGTTACCACTTAAGTTTGACGATTGCCGAACAACTTTCGGTGCCACGAACACAGGGCCAGCACCCTTGCTACTCACCGCACCACCACCGGAAACGTCTCATCGATCGGGATGTCCTTAAGAATCCGACGCAGCAGCTCCCCAGCTGTATAGGCCGCGTACCGACGTATGTTTGCGCGATCACTGACGAAAAGACAGTGTCGCACCACTGTTTGAGTTGACGAGGCAAGCGCTACAAAGAAGGTTCCGACCGGCTTTTCACTAGTGCCTCCATCAGGGCCCGCGATTCCAGTGGTAGCGAGACCATACGTTGTTCCTAAACGGGCCCGCACCCCCTCTGCCATCGCCGCTGCAACCTCCCTACTTACCGCACCAACTTTTGCGATTAAGTCGGCTGGAACTCCTAGTTGGGATTCTTTGACCTGATTGCTGTACGCGAGCACCCCTCCCATAAAGAAGCTTGAAGCGCCCGCCTGAGAAGAGAGTAGCTCACCCAAAATTCCGCCGGTGCATGATTCCGCAACTGCTACTGTTGCCCTCTGTTCTTTAAGAAGGTCCTGCAGAGCAGACGCGAACCTCTGCTCGGCTGAATGCGAGAATATGTAGTCTTTCATTGTCGAGGTGCTAACCCGATTCGCTGCATCGTCAAGTGAAGCACCTGCCGCTGCCGATTTAAGAACCAAGTGAACCTCAGGAAAGGCGGCCCGATATGAAACAGAGATCGAACTTGGCAGCTCCAGATCTACCACGCGCTTGCCAACTACGGACTCAGGTAATCCGAACAGCTTAAAGGCTCTTCGGTCGATCCTCTTCGCACCTCCGCACTCAGCGAGAATTAAAGGTAAGACTGTCTCGGTAAACATCGTCTGAAACTCTTTCGGCACCCCCGAGAGAGAGCACACTATTTTCCCCGCCCCGTTACTCGATATGAAACCGGGAGCAGTTCCATTCGGGTTCGGTATCATCTGCGAACCTACAGGCAAAAGAGCCTGCTTAAGATTGGTGGGATCGAGAGTCCGTTTCCGCTTCGCGTAGAACTGCTCTAAATGCTCTCTCGCCTCCTGAAACTCCTCGAGACCAACGCCGTTGTAGGCCGCCACCATGTCACGAGTGAGATCGTCCGCTGTTGGGCCAAGCCCACCTGACGTAACAACCAACTGACTGTACCCATGCAGGTATTCAAGCCCCTTCACCAGATCGTCAAGAGCATCATCTACCGCCAGCACTCGATTGAGTGTTAACCCATGTTCTGCGAGTTCGCGCGCTACAAAGTTTGAATTTGTGTCGAGAACTCGACCATCGAGAATCTCAGAGCCGGTGGTAAGAACAGAAACCGAAAAGGTCATGCGCGCTTGTCGGAAGCGGTCGAAGCGACAGTCATGATTTCATGCGTCTTTTTAATTTCTTGAATCATCGCGAGCACTGCAGCTGGTGGTTTGATCTCCTCTTCAGACTGAAGAAGATTTGACTTCAGGGGGTCTACATACTTCCCATTATCAAACATCCCGAAATGCAAGTGAGGCCCCGTAGCAAGACCCGTCTCACCCACTGCTCCAATCAACTCTCCGCGAGCGACTCGCTCGCCCACCTTTATCCCAGCCTCAATTTTTGAAAGGTGCATGTACTCGGTTACGTAGCGGTCGCCGTGAGCTACGCGAACCATATTTCCGGTGCTGCTCTTGAATCCAGAGAATGTGATCGTCCCGTCACCCACGGTGCGCACGGCGGTGCCCGTCGGGGCTGAGAAATCAACGCCGTTATGAGGTCTCGATACATTCAAAACCGGGTGAAATCTTGAGGTGGAGAAAACCGAGGAGATGCGAGTAAATTTGACCGGATACCTTAGGAAGTACTTCCCAGGCATTTCACCCTTCTCATCGAAGTACCTTACCGTTCCGTCCGGAGCGACATCTCTGACGACTGCGAACAGTTTACCACCAAGCTGCAACGATGCCGCCTTTATGGCTCCTGGAGCTAGCACCGACCCGTCCTCAGCCAGGCGCTCATCGAACACTACCGAGAACGTATCGCCCGGCTGCAAGTCCTTCCGAAACTCGACGCGATTACTGAAGAGATCAACAAAATCGTCCACTAAGGCATACGGCAGCGAGAGTCCTTGCGCGGTATCAACAAGGGAACTCATGATAACGCCGGTCGCCTTTCGCTCCTGCTGAACAACCCGAGCTTGCTCGATACGTGGTGCGTAGCCGTCCTCTGAGTTACCAACCAAAATCAAGGTCGCTCCGGCACCAAGGAGCCGTTTAAATTCTACAATCTCTCCGCCCTTGCGAGTCACAGAAACTTTCTCGCCAGCCTTCAACCCTCGGGCTTCAATCTTTGCATCGGAGAAGGCTTTAATAGCGGCAAGCCCGCCCTTGCGTTGCCCACCCAGTGCCTCCCAAAGAGACATCAGTGTTTCGCCAGCCGATACCGTGTGTTCGTAGGTGCCATCAAGATTCTCCATCCCTACTCCAAACGGAGTAATTGGAGTACGAACGGCCAACTCGGTGCGGGGGATTGACTGGGAGGTGAGTGTTAAAAAACTGTCAGCCTGAAACGGGCTGTTTTTGCTGTACAACAAATGACTCGAATTCGCGCCTGACGTGGCGAGGTCGATGTACTTCTGGGCTATATAAGTGCCCTCTATGGCTATAACGCTACCCAACAACACTACTGGCGTTCGGGCAGCACGAACAAAATTTCGCATGCTGCGCGAACCTTATAGCGATTAACCCAATTCAAACAATACCCCAAATAATATGAGTGCGCGGCACGATGGCCTCTTGCTGTCTGGCGCACCACCTGTAATCTCTCTACAATATGAGTGATTTTAATCAATTGAAGCATTTGTAGCTGCAACCCGGATTACAGGACATCCAAAAACAACACTGTTCTGTTCGCATATGGCAAATGTTTTGGCTATCGATGTAGGCACCGTTCGAGTTGGGTGCGCAGTGGGGGACGACGTTGTACGGATCCCTTTTCCGGTTGCGACGTGGCCTCGGGCAAGCGGTGAAGCCGAAAAAGAAATTCTTCGAACGTTGGCGGGCCGCGCTGCGTCTACCCTGGTGGTCGGACTGCCCATTGGGCCAAACGGAGAGCGAACAACGATGTGCGAAATAGTCGAGGCGTTCGCCAGACGAATCGAACGCCGAGCAGCTGTATCAGTTGTGTATGTTGACGAGTCATTCTCTTCATTGGACGCTCTCGACCAGCTCGAAGGGAAGCGGGTTCCGGGGCAAGCGATTGATTCGTTTGCCGCATGCAACATCTTGGTGCGCTACTTCAATAGTCTTCCGATAGAGCAGTTAAAATGAGATTCCGAGGCGTTAGTGGTTCGTAAATTTATTCTCTGTGTGCTCTATATTTCCCTGCCGCTCTTGGCAGCCTTCGCAACTGTTGTGGTTTTGCGCCACGTAACCCTCAACCCAATGAACGTCGACAATAACGAGATACTGACCTTTGAAGTACCGGATCACGCGACTTTCGGTCAGGTAGCCCGGGAGCTTCAAGAGAAAGGTATCATTCGATACGACTGGGCCTTCAAGCTTCTTGCGAAGATCAAGCGAAAAGATACCTCCATCATGTCCGGAGAGTATGAACTTTCTCCTTCTATGCCGCCTATGGAGATCCTTGATCGAATGGTGACTGGGAAGATGGTACAGCGTCGATTCACCGTAAAAGAAGGATCCTCCATCTGGGAGATCGGCCCGCTCCTCGCCAAAGTAGGTATCATTCCGCGCGTTGAGTTCGAAGCCGGGCTTACAAATCCAAACTTCCTCAAAGAGCTAAAAATTCCAGCCCCCAGTTTTGAAGGGTATCTTTTCCCTCAGACCTATCAATTTCCTCGCGGAACAAAAGCAAAGAAAATACTGTCAACGATGATCGACCAGTTGAACGCCAACTGGGAGCTGGAGTGGGATGCGCGGCTCGCCGAGCTCGGGATGACTAAGCACGAGATTTTAACGCTCGCCTCAATAGTCGAGAAAGAGTCTGGCGATGCCGAAGAGCAACCGATGATCGCATCGGTGTTCACCAATCGTCTCAAGAAGAAAATGCGCCTTCAAGCAGATCCGACTGTGATTTACGGCGTTCCGAATTTTAACGGGAATCTTACGAAAGAAGATCTGTTGACCCACACCCCCTACAACACCTACGTAGTCGATGGGCTTCCTCCTGGCCCAATCGCAAACCCTGGTGAATCAGCTATTCGGGCAGCTCTCTATTCCGCCCAATCAGATAATCTCTACTTCGTTGCGAACGGTCAGGGCCGACACATTTTCTCATCGACCCTCGCCGAGCATAATGAAGCTGTTCTGCGGTACCAGAAAAATCCTGCCAAGAAAGGTTCAACAGTCCAAGATTCTAAGGAATAGGAATGTCGCAATCCTGGGTACTATATGAATGACCCGGTGAGGACTCTGCTCTATGCCGTTCGGTCGCAAGAGCAACGCAATCGATATCTGCGAGCTACTACAGTTCTTCTTTTCGGCATGGCGGTCGTCATCTTATTGATCGTCACAGCAACATATTACTCGGCCCTTGTACTTATTTGTGTGGCGGTGCCGGTGTTCGCAGCTATCGCTTACGCTGTCCGCTCCGGACTACCGAAAATTTCTGTCTCTCCTCTAGAAGTTTCTCGCCTTGCCGACGCCGCAATGAACACCCGTGACCGATTCAGCACCCTTGTGGACCTCAACATCGCCGGCAAAGAGGAAAACCTCGTCCGCCGTGAGTTCATCGCTCTTCAATTAAAAAAACTGCTGCCGAGCGATGCCCAGCCACGTCGCATCGCGCCACTCGTACTCGGCTCCTGCGAGCGTCGAGCACTCACAATTACCCCGTGTGTGCTCATACTGTTAGCGCTGCTGGTAGTTTTTCGTCCAATTTCTCCTGAAGCTCAACGCTCGAACCGTCTTCTAAAGGTGCTCGAACGACACCCAGAGCTATCTCCTACTGTGCAAGATAAAATTGAGGACCTCGCGCGAAGTCTCCTGACAGGTAGCGATAAGCAGGCGCTTCTCTCTGCGCTTAGAAATGCCGAAGAGGAGGTAGCCGATGGATTGTCGAGTGGTTCGGGTGATGACAGCACCTCTCAGAATATAACGGTCGATCACTTTGAACCAAAGAAGACACGAACCGGACAACAACGGCCCGGCCAAAAAGTGGAGCCCCGCACGGTACCTGGCCAGAAACCTGTGCCTAATCCAACAGAGCAGCAGGACAAGCAGGACAAGCAGGACAATCAGGACAATCAGGACAATCAGGACAATTCAAATCAGGGTGGCTCGGAATCACAATCGGAAAGTGAAAAAAAACAGCCGGGAGACTCTGAGAAGAAAGACGGAGGAGAACAAGGGTCGCAAAGTTCAGAAAAAGATCCCCAGCAGCAGCAGCAGGGCGCTTCCGAGTCAAAGCAGGGAGGACAGAAGGGCGATAAAGAGGGCGCTCAGCCCGCGGAAGGCCAACAGGGCGGCGCTCAAGGACAAGGACAAGGACAAGGACAAGGACAAGGACAAGGACAAGGACAAGGACAAGGACAAGGAGATGGTCAAAAACCGAGCGAATCGGGTCAAGGCCAAAGCGAAAAATCACAGCAGGGTTCTGGCGGCGATGGATCCCAAAAAGCTCCAGGTGATTCTGGCGATTCCAGTGGCGGAAGCTCTGGATCTCAATCTGGTCTAGCAGATCTTGCCGCAGCGCTCTCCGAGATCAGGGCAGAGATCGAAAAGGAAAAACAACAACAGCAGGCGGGTCAGAACGGCGGTGGAGACAAGCCTTCGCAAGCGGGCGAAGACGGGGCAGGGGATAAACCATCGCCCGAGCAGAAAGGCTCAAAAGAAGGCGGAAATTCCTCAGGCGCTAAAGAGGGCGAATCAAAAGAGAGCGCGCAAAAAAGCGACCAACCTGGCGCTGAACAGAAGCAAGGCGACGGCGGAGAGAAGAAAAGCGGCGCAGGGAAGTCACCACCAAACCCTCAGAAGAGCGGCGATAAATCTGGTACCGGTGATTCTCCAGGCGGTGACAGTAAAGGTGAAAAACAAAAATCACCTGATCCCTCTGGCAAACAACCGGGGGGCGGCCAAAGCGCTTCCTCAGGATCTAATAACCAGTCTAATAGCCAGAGTCCCCCAGATTCTACCATGGACGATTCTCCGACCACGACCGGCGGGGTACCCGACCAAGACGTGAAATCGGGTGAACCCGAGTTTGGAAAAGGCGGAGACGTCGGCCAAGGCGGATCTCGAGGGCGATCGGACAGCACTCTCGAACCAGTTGAGGAGCAGTACGACACTAGGTATACAGGTGAAGACTCTAAAATAGAGAAGAACGACGCGCCTGCTGATGCAAAAACGACCCTTGAGGATATCACAATGCAAAAACCAAAAGTCGCCAAGGAGCGGGGTGAGCAGTCGATTCCGCTGGAGTATCGGGATATTCTTAAATGATCTCTTTGTGCCGGATTGGAAGGATAGTTACCGTTGAGCTGTGCTTGCCTCGGTATCTGGTCTAACAACGCTTAAAAATAATCTGCAGGGCGCTCTTCTAATTCTCTACCTGTAAGCCACAATCAACCGCAACAACTCGCATGCGATCGTCAAACGTTGCGACTTTAAGCTCTGCTGAATTCGCGGCGAAAATTGTGGCAGTAGCCAAATGAATAGCATCTAGCGTCCGGCATTTGCCAAACTTTGATTCAGCTTTGATAAGATTTCCAACCTCCCTATCGATTTCATAAATGACAAGCCGGCCTAACACTCCTGACAGCCAATCGAAGCATTTTTTAACCTCCTTCTCCCGCACTACTGCAGGAAGTTTTTGAGCATATCGATGAATGACTGTCGCGCATTCTAAAGCTGTCAATCGTGACGACACCCGTAGCGTCTCCTCACTCCATAACTGCAATGCGCGCTCTACTCGAGCATCAGAGAACAACATGGAAAGGATAACACTTGAATCAAAATAGGTAGTTCTCAACATGAAACTCTATGACCGCTCTGCCCGCGTACTTTCAAGGAGGGCCGCTGAGTCTCCCGGCTTTGATAGCTTTGGTAGATCTGATCTCTGTATCGGCAATGCTTCATCAGATACTCGATCTTCGATGACTCCTCGCGCTACCCCATCTGCTATAAATGATTGCATCCTTGTCTGTCCGACTCCAAAAACCTGGGTCGGGCGTCTAATCTCAGCGATCACATCATCACGGTCGGTAACCATTATTACCTCGCCCTGCCGCACGAGGTTCAGGTAGCGACTGAGTTGATTCTTCAAGGCTTTAATCCCAATAGATTTCATACCTTTCCATGGTAGCTACCGTGGCTACTTTGGTCAAGATGTTTCGGGCAGCTACCGTGATTGAGACACAAATTTGCGGGTACAGGGGTGCCCGTCATTCCTAAATTTCGACGTCTATCCAAGCGCCTCACCCTCTCGCCACGGGAGCCCGCAAGCTACGCAGGAGCAGTCCCCATATTGCCGTGTTCATGATATGGTTTTTACTTACAGTTCAATAAAGGGCTCTATGGTCAAGAAGCTTTCATGGGAAGAGATAAAGATTCGCTACGATCAAGAGCGAGTTGAGCTGGTAGATTACGATTGGCCAACAGGCGACCCGCATCCCCGTAGCGGAATCGTGCGAACTCATAGTGCTGATAAGAAGGACTTTTACCAGCTTTGCAAGCGAGAGCCCGTACCTGATGACTCAGCCATCGTGTTTGTCGGCCCCCCCCGAATTCCTGCCGGTGTCGTTTTGTCCCCCTCGTTAATTCGGATAGAGCCGTGCGAGAAGTAAGACTGAACTCCGACTGGGAAATACCAACTGTCGAGGTTGTGCTCAGCAACGACCACAAAAGGACAATCCGCGCGAGTCTTGTTTTTGATACGGGTGCGGGACTGACTCAACTTGATGTAGGACTCGTTGAAAACCTCGGTTATTCCGCTACCCAAGCTGTGGCGACCAGAAAAGTAGTTGGCGCCGTTGGCGAATCGGTTGAGGGCTATGTTGTAAGGGTGGCGAGGCTAAATGTCCTCGGCAAAGTGCTCAGTAACGTTCCCGTTCTTGCTTATGATTTTGAGAACTTTACCGGGATCGACGGCCTTCTCGGATGGGACGTGATAAAACAACTACATCTCGATATGAACGGCCCGGCTGGTATAATGAAGGTTTTCTGATGCCGGAAAACCCCGAATCAACCTATAAATACGACGCTCGTGTCGAGAAAATAATCGCCGGAGACACGACCGAATTTTTAGTTGATCGAGGATTTCACCCCTACTTTAAAGAACAAATGAGGCTGGCGCATTATGCGGCACCGGAAATTAATGGGGCCGAGCGCCCTCTTGGATTGATAGCAAAACATCAACTAGAAGAGCTTCTCCCGGTCGGGCCGATCGGCACAATTCACAGCCACAAAACCGGGAAATACGGTCGCTGATTGGCTGACATATTATTAGAAGGCACCACGCTCAGCACTTGAGCCTTGTTGAGTGTGGTAAAAATCTTTTAAAGAATCCGCTGTGGTGCGGTTTGACACTCCCCGACCGAAATCTTTGGGACTCGTGTGGACAATCAACCAAAACCACATTGAAGAAGTTTGCCCGAATTTACGAATACGAACGGACCCAAGGTCCGGCTGTTATTACAGGGCAAAAGTTGTAGGCCGTCGGGCTTCAACTGGCTTTTATACATTGGATTTTTCTTCAGTTCGAACGGGAAATATGCCTTGTTTTTGCTAACTTAATTCTGGTTAGCGCCATTTCAGACAGAAATGAGTAGGGGGTATTGAGCGGATGATTATTCCGGATGTTCCTTACTGGGCGAAAAGCATGATACCTTCGGTGCCAATGCTGATGGCTGCGGTTAGTGGCCTGTAGAATCTCATACGGTGAAACATGCGAATTGCTCAAGTCGATCGATCTTCGGAAAACCAAGTTGCGACGGATTTTGTTGCGGAGTCGTTTGGGGATCGGGCAGCAGCTTTGGGCGATAGTGCGTTGGATGTGAGACTTCCTGCGCGAAGTTGGGGCGAGTTTGCGCAGGCAGTTGCCAGAAAGACTGGATTCGCTTCGGCGATGATGGGCGCTGGGCTTGGGCTTACTGGGTTTGGGGGAGTTGGAGAGCAGAAGGCTGAGGCTGGGATTGTTATTTCATTTGATCCTAATGCTGATCAACGAGCGAAAGATAATGGGGCGGTTAGGAGTGTTGCCGGGGGGGGGAATGTTGGATCGATTACCGTTCATTCAGAACTTGGCAGCTACAGTTCTTCCCTGGTTTTTATAAACCCGTTCACTGCAATCAAGGATGCGCATGCTTTTGATAGTCGATTCGGCCTAAATCAAAGTTATTCCATTGGGACCGGGGCAAACTATAACAGCGGACCCTATATGAGTCCCGCGAACATCTTCATCCATCCGGACTACGGCGGTGCAGCCGGCCGCGGGGTTGATCTGGCAGTTATAACTTTTAACATTCCCGTTGCGGGCGTTTCGGAACTGGAGTTTGCCAGTGGAAGATCTGCGTTAAATGAAACGCTTTGGCTCGCAGGCTACGGCGTAACGGGAAGCCCAGATCGAGGATATTTAGGTCAAGATGGCTTCATACGGGCCGGTACCTCGATAGCCCGAAATTCGGCCCCACTACTTGGCGGTAGCAGCAGCCTGTATCAGAATCTTCTTTTCGATGACGTCACTGACAACCTCACTGGCCTTAGGGGTGGCCCCGGCGATTCTGGCGGAGGTATATTTAAACTTGACGGTAAGCTGGCGAAGATCATAATCGGTGGCAGCACCGATATCACCGGTAGCACTAGCATGGGCCTCCTAGTAAGTGCGCCAACGGTTGTTAGTTTTATCGACCAACATAAAATTACCGCTGTCCCTGAACCCTCAAGCTTATCGCTTTTAGGTGGCCTTGCAGTCGCCAGCGCGGCCTATAGAGCTTATCGCCGTCTAATTCCGAGGAAAAACTGCTAAGGCGCCCATCCGCCACTCGCTGCGAATGAATCGGTTGAATCTTTCAAGCTGAGTTTGATACTTTTGCCAAATTCCCTAACTGAGACAATTGCTACCAAACAGATCATGGATATCAGTACTGCGTACTCTAGCAAGGACGCACCCCGTTCCATCGTATTGTTGCGGAATTTCTTCATAACGTATCCATCCCACGCTTTAACTAACAGTTCATCGGACTGGTGACCCGTCAACGTTACGAGTTGGCTCGCATTTCTACTATCCTGGATTCCCTAAAAGAGGAAAAACAAAGAATTCAGACAGTTACAAACTTTTATTCTTGGCAAGCTCCATCTCTCAGCAGTTTTAGCCTTGCCCATGCCCCTCTATTCGACCGAAGATCATTGGCATGAAATTAAAGCTTTCTACAGAACTTCGTTATAATTTAAGATGTTTTCGGCAGCGGTGGGTCGCTCCTGTCATTTTTTCAACCATTGCGTTGGCGATTACTTCCAGCGCATACCTTACGGTTACCAACGGCCTGGGTCGACGAATGGACATTGCTGTCCTGAAAGCTTTTTTCTCGACCAGAGGTGCTTTGGCGCCCCCGAATGATGTCATAATCGTTTCGATCGACGATCGGAGCTACAAGAGCCTTGGGGCCTCAACAAATTACCCACTCCCTAGAAGGTTGATTGCAACAGCACTCGAGGCAATCGCCGAAGCGGGGCCAAAATTGCTGCTCCTTGATGGTAAAATGCCAGCGGAGAGAGCTTTAGACCCGGCATCAGACGCACGAATAGTCGCAGCTATTGAACGGTCGCCGGCGACTATCTGGACAGGCAAAACGGACGGGCGTGATTTCGCTGATCTCCTTCCATCGGATTCTCCTTTTCGGAAGGCAGCAAAAATGGAGCTCGACATGTTGGTGGCCGGCACCGCTGGCTTCCGGATGTATGTGGCGGATCCTCGCCAGCTAGAGCATGAAATTTCAGCAGAGCACGTCGCACGAAACAGCCCCGAACAGATCAAAGCCGCCCTGTACAAGCGAGTTGAAATTGCGAAGGCACTGATCGAGCTTGCAGATTTTTCTCTCACCGTGCCCTCAGCGCATGACTTGATAAATTTCTACGGCCCAAGTGAAACAATTGAGAGAGTCTCAATTGCGGACTTTATTAGCGGTAACATCAACGAGGCCAAAGAAAAAATCCACGGCAAGATTGTTCTCGTCGGATACCAAAGCCTACACTACGGAAAAGGCTCCCTCGGAAA
>JAYVGZ010000363.1:0-4065 GCA_043771805.1 Pseudomonadota bacterium | reverse complement strand
CAGAAGACGACAACCAATTGACACACATAGCATTCAATCGGCTCGCATGCTCAAGGACTACATTGAAGAATGGATTGTCATCGTCAAGGTGTGGCTCTGACTTTTCAAGAACGAGCAGGATTTTCTTTCGGGCTTCCGTCACCGTTTCGGCAAAGCGAAACAAAATATCAAGAGCCGCCGCACTACCCAATTCTGCTCGCGCGGCAAACATACTCAGAATATTTTCTCGCACTGTTGACTTTAGTCTCGTCGGATCTGTTGTGAGGTCAACGACCAGACTTTTTGCCCCGGGGTGCTCCAAAAGGTAAGCGGTTGGAAGAAGGGGACCAAGATCGTCCAGATCAAGCCATCGTTCAGCACCGTCGAATGCCGGATCTGTCACGAGTCGTTTCGTGACCTTCTCGGAAAACCCAGGAATCAAGAGTTGCTTAGTAATCTGCGTAGCAGTGCGGCGATTCTCAATATGTTGATTGTCGAGAAAATTGGCTACGCTTCCTACGAGAAACTCCTCACAAGCGTCGAGATTCTGATTGCCTCCCGCCCTACTTGATGGTTCGAGAAGTTCCTTCCAAAACTTAATCCACGTCGTTCGATGACGCTGGTTTTCTTTGGCGAGAAAGCATGTCCAAATCTTTTGAAGACCGCCCGCTAGATCGGCACTTGGGTAGCCGCTAAGCAAGTGAGCAAGCCCGTACAGTTGTCGCACAAGACGTAGCTGATTGCTCTGTGAAGTAATCTGCGAGAGGATCCACTCCAGCTCTCTCTTGTCTGCGTTCCATTCCACTGCCCATAGAAAACCCCAGGCGCGATTCAGGTGCAGGTCCAACCCCTGGGACGGACCGTCCAACTCTGCTGCTACCTCAAAGTTCGTTGCAACCTGCCTAAAGCTTAGGGTAGATGCTTCCTCAGCGAGTGAATTCGTCACTTTTGCCCGCGATGCCGAGGAGCTCGGTTCGTCGGGTGTTCCTTGATAGAGGAAGACCAGACTATTCCAGTAATTTTCTGGGTTATAAGGCGCTAGTGTCGCGATTACGGGCAACAGCCGATCTACTGCATCTTTCTCTTTGAGGACTAGCCGAACCACATGATGTTTGTTCAAGAAGGCAATGACGCGCTCAGCGTGCTTCTTTCCGCGGACCGCGAGACGGGGTAGTTGCTGAATTAAACCCCGACCTCCGGCCCACTTACCGGATGATTCGAGTTTAGGGGCAACAAGATTGACCCATATAAACTCTAGCTCACGAAACACTTCAGACGATCGCTCAGGCGGAATACTCGGGATCGAGGCAATAAATCGAGTAGCTACCTCATCAGGGCGAGCGAGCATCGCCTTCTCGACAGCCTCCGTCGTCTTGAGCGGTACGGCCTTCATCTGAGCATACACGTATGCTGCAGTGACAAGATGAGCAGTGTGATTGCTGGTTAGGAGGTTGTCTATGACTTCATACGCCACTGCGTGGTACTCGGAGCCGCAACTGCTGGACAAGATCAGTGCCTGTTCTAAGACTGGGGCTCGAAGAAGATCATATGGATGCGTTTGGCAGCGATTCGCAAGTGTGGTTAGACCTGCTGTACTTCCCACCAGTTTACCGAGGATGCCGCGAGCAGCCGCGTGCTCGAAAAAGGTTTGATGGAAAAACTCAATGCGGCTTTCATGGACATGAAGAACGCCACGTGCGACAAGCGTTTCGACATCGTCGGCGAAGTTGTGATTCTGAAAATAGCTCTTGCCAGGAAGCCTAGCATGAGAGAGATGAATTTCGATCTCTCCCTCCGCCAACATCTCTGTTGCAATGATTTCTGCTGCGCGTGACAGATCGGTAGAACCTTTGGCCGAATATGGATCCTCTGGTCGCCAGTCAGATTTGACGCGCGAATTCCAATACTTGTCATATAGATGTGCTCCGTTAATATCTGTCGGTACATCGCCTCCAGGTCCGTACATCTCAAACAGCATCCGTAGCGTCAAGGGCCGGAGACAGACCTCTCTGACAGGCTTTCCTCTGATGACGGCTTCTTTCAACCTAGTTTCTTGGTCCAACTGGCTAATTACCCCTGCTCTTGGGCAGTAGTGCTCAACGTGACGCTTGATTGCCACCTCAAACTCACCGTCTGTGTAGTCGCCAAGAATCAATTTTTTAGCCGCCATGCTCTCGAGGTATCTACTCGCTTCCCTCGGACGACACGTACCGATGATCCAAGCGCCATGCTCTGCTGCGATTTCGTTTAGCTTAAGGAAGTGAGTCCGTTTCGCTGAGTCATAAAGAATTAAGTCGACCGTATCGATGAGCAGGACAGGCCTACACCCCATCCTCCGGACAACTTGAATCGATTCACCGATTTCTTCAGGCGAGAATTCAGCAATTGCGGTCGTTGCCTTCACAAACCAAGGCCTGAGAATGTTGGAATGCTTGTCTTTTAGCCCTTTTAGCCTCTTGTACAGATTCCACAGTAGGCTTGTCTTCCCACTTCCAGCTTCCCCATTAATCAGAATAGCGCCAGAGGGAGACTGAAGAACGGTAGAAACTATATCTACTTCTATTTCACGTTCGACATATAGGATGCCTAGGTTTCGGGGTTCTACATAGTTGCCAAAATCGGACACTATGGCGGCATCCCGTTCCGTTAAACCGCTAAGCACGTCGAGCCTTCGTACGAAAATGGTTCCTTGCGTTGTAAGTAGAGAAGGTGCCGCGATGCTTCCGACCGGATCGGAAGCCGTTTCAGCATCTACGGACGTCCGAGCATCTTTATAAGCCATCGGTTGCCTACGCGCTGGAGCGTCCCTCGCGTCATTGAAGCCATCGAGCCTCGAAGGCGTCGGGGAAACGCTGAACAACTCCGAAGATGCTTTCGACTTCAACGCAGACACCAACTGACCCGGTGCCCTACCAACAAGTGCAGGCCTATCGTTAAAGAGCGGGCGGAAGCACTCGGTGGCGCTGTCAAATTTCGCTTCCAGCAGGAGCGAACGGAAGGCTGCGGCCTCTCGCTCTGTGGAAATAAGATGTCTCAAACGCTCTGGCTCTGTACCGCCCAGCAAGACGCTCAGAAGCAGGGGTGGCACCAGGTCCGACGCAGTAACTTCATTGGAGTCGCACAGATCCGTCCTGCGACCGGAACGCAACGGGAAAAGTTGAACACCGACTTCTTGGCGCAACTGGAACTCAGCGAACGGTTGCTCCGGCGGAAAACTCTCCGAGCGAGCGTACTGAAGCGCCCAAACGAGTTGCCGACGCATACGGGAACCGTTAATCGTTGGGCCGCTCGACGTTGCCTCGGTTCGCTCGACAGACCCAAACACATGTCCGCCGAGGTACTGACACTCCAGCAGTTTGAGAAGCATGGGCTGGTCTATACCGCTCCCTTGTTTGCTGTACCTGCTGTAGCAAAGATCAAGCGCAAACGCATCAGACGAGTAGTCGAGTCGTGAGAAGAAATCGACAGACGACGGACCGCCAATGAAATAGGTTGACGAGCCAATGCCTTGCGGGACATGACTGAACTCATGCAGTAGAAATAACTCCGCCATCAACTGTCGCTTCTCTTTCACCAACCGCTGGTGCGACCAGAAGCCTGCGTACGCGTTGAGCAGCGAATGACAAAGCTCGAAGCGTCGCTCATGAACTTTGTGATTGAACAGAGCGCCTGGCTGTCCTTCGATTGCGAAGAGTTGGAGCTCTGAGATATCTTCGAATTGGAGGTGCTTCTCAAGTCCTAGCCGGTGCCAATGGCTGGTGTGCGCAGCAATCCACTCCTGCCACTGGGACAGCGCACTTTGAAAGACCTCGAGGACCTCGTTGTGCGACGGTGCAATTCTTGAGTTCATCGAATCATCTCCAGAGACTGTCCACTGGCCGATGTGCCAGCCTGAACTGGCCTAGCTTGAATCAGGGCTCATTGTGCTCGCCCCATGCGGCTGTGCATAGCCTTGCCCAGCCCTGCCCAGGTACGGCATCGTTAGGTTTGCTGTATGGTCGGGCTACGATTGGCAGAGCTTCATGATCAGACTCAATAGGGGCATCGAAAGGTTGCGAGCTGAACGTCAGCTTGGCGCGAGATATT
>JAYVGZ010000362.1:0-4386 GCA_043771805.1 Pseudomonadota bacterium | reverse complement strand
GCACTCCTGCGAATACAATAGTACTCAAGTCGGTCGTGCCTTCAGGGTCATCATTTCGTACCGCTGTGAATCCTTCTGGGGTAGCAACGCAAATACCTCCAAGGCCGCTCAGCATTGAGCTCGTTGCTGCGCACACCCTTTCGCGATCGCTTGCCCGAGAATGTCGCCTCCAAGTTGGGACTGGTCTGCTTGGGTGGGTGGCTGAACAAGGTCGTCCCATCCACATAGCACCTTTCGACGTAGACAGTTCTTCGTTAGGCCTTTACACAGATAGCGAATCATTAAAAAGCTTGGTGGCCCTACCAATCTCGATCCCTTCTGAAGCCTTTACTACCCGCTCTTCTGACGGAAAAGTCCCCTCAGGGGTCTTAATGTGCGACAGCAAGAAGGCGTACTCGTTCTCGAAGCTACAGGTCAAGCACCTTGAAGATCTAGCCGCAGAGGTTTCTCGGCTTCTTTACTGGGCACTGGCTAAACGCACCTCCTCCCTCGATGAATCATCGTGGGATAGTTTTGCCTCCCGTTCAGAACGACTTGCGGGAGCTATAGGAATCGAATCGATTGAAATCGTTCGTGTCCAACTAGAGGCCTTTTCAACGCTCGAGCGCACCTCCGGCACCACGGTTGCCGTCCAGAAATGCGAGCAGTTCGTGCGATTGATGCAACAGGCCCTCCCTCCCCATTTTCCACTTGTACGACTACCTAACGATGAAGTGCTTATCGCGCTCGACAACATGATGAGTACCTTCTTTCAAAATAAAATTCGTACTCTTGCCGATCATCTCAGCGAACCAGCTCATCCGTTCACAGTGGGGCTAGCAACCTTCTCTGCCCGCGCCGCCCGAGTCCGACACCTTGATCTCGATGTCATTTTGCGCCAACAGCCGTTGGCAATAAAAACGCCTGCAATCGTAGCCTCTGGAGGTAAACGTGCTTAAAGTGCCAGAAAATCGCAGCATATGGAGTGGTCACCACCTTCGCCGATGGGTAAGTCACATGAGTGCCGATGTCGCAGTTGACCTGGGCACAGCCAACACTCTGATATACGTGAAGGGGGAAGGGATCGTACTTAACGAGCCTTCCGTCGTCGCAATTGACGCTGAGACGGGAGAGCTTTTAGCCTGCGGCCTGCAGGCAAAGCTCATGTACGGAAAAACATCTCGCGCGATAAAGTGTATCCGCCCGATCAAGGACGGGGTTATTGCTGACTTCCACGTCACCACCGAGATGATTAAACACATGTTGCGCGGAGTTCGGAAACGGTGGTCCTTAGTTCGCCCGCGTGCGGTCATTGGCGTTCCTTCGGATATCACCCAAGTCGAAAAGCGCGCCGTACTCGATGCGGCTCTCTCCTCAGGATTACGACAGGTGTTCCTCATGGAAGAATCGATGGCAGCCGCCGTGGGGAGTGGTTTACCGGTAAACCAACCTGTCGGAAGTATGATTGTCGACATAGGTGGTGGCACTACAGAGGTAGCGGTCTTAAGCCTTGGTGGCTCAATGTATACGCACGCAATAAGAGTTGCTGGGGACGAAATGGATGAATCCATTCAGCGCTATGTCAAGCAGAAGCTTGGGCTCGAGATCAGTATTTTCGAAGCTGAGCGCGTGAAGGTTGCTATTGGCTCGCTGCTACCGTGCACTCCAAAACTAACAGCAAAGATCTTCGGTCGTGACGTGGCCTCTGGAATGCCGCGGTGCCTTGAAGTCACCGACGATACGATACGAGCTGCGATGCATGAGCCGGTATGTGCGATTATTGGGGCCATCTACACTGCGCTAGAGAACGTCAGCCCAGAGGTAGCCCAAGATATCTTAGCTACTGGGGTGTACCTCGCAGGTGGCGGAGCCCTGATTCGTGGCCTTGCCGAGGGACTTACCGAGAAGACTGGTATTCGGTTTATTCGCGATGCAGACCCATTAACCTGCGTAGTGCGGGGAGTTGGTAAAGTGGTTGAAGATTTGGATACGTTTGGTGGGTTGTGTATCGCCGCATAAGGCGACCGGTATAAGTACCGAGGAGTTACGCACCGCTCAAGTGATTGTGACTTTAAGCCGACTTTTCCTCTACTATGAGAGGTCCGCTAAAAGTCATCCTTATGATTGTCGCGATTCCTTGGGTTTTGGTGGGGGTCTACCTCGCTGCACCTGAGGGATTTGCTCTCCTCGGATCTTTTTTCGAAGACCCCGTGATTCGCTACGTTGATAAGGGCGGAAAGGTTCATTTCGTCTCAAACCTAGAGAGGGTTCCCGAGCAGTATCGCGCGAAAGCTGAGATCAACCCCACTCTCAAAAATATAATGAAGACCGACTACCAACCATATCCAACCGTGGTTCCTAGACCTGCGGTGCAGCGTGGGGGAGATAGTGTAATCAACTACGACGCCGAGATGTCCCAGGCTAGTGCAGAGTTGAGTCGGTGTCAGAGTAACTGCTTTAGCGATGGCCAGTTCAGCGGTAAGGGTTCGGAGTGCTCTGACACCTGTCAACAAAACTTTGCCCAACGCACGCGGCACCTCCAGAATCGCCCGAGAAATCAGAATGCGCCGAAGGATCTGGGCGGACTTGGCGGGGACGCGCAGGTTAATCAATTTCAGCAGGTTATTCAGTCGATCTTGGGGGGCGGGAAACCCTAGGGAGAGAAATCGGTTAGAGGAATAAACGACCCCTCAGCGTTTACCCTTACGCGCTACCTCTCGCTTTGCAGACATTCATGAGATGACTGGCATTCGATACAGCTCGCCCCCGCCAACACTTCGAATCCAGAGCGAAGGCGGCCTTCACCTTTTCACACACCGAACCCTCTAAAAATAGCGCCCTGTGAGGGTTTGGGTGGTCCTCGATGTTATGTGGAGCAAGATTTGCTACTGAGCAATACGACGGGTTTCCTTCCTGTCCGCGGTGCTGATAACGAACTGACGTAACCCGCGCTGCCTGCAGTCGATTTCGTTAAAGAAACCGCATGAACACTTAAAATTCCAGCAATAAAAACTTACCGTACTATGCAAAGAAAAGTCAGACCGGTGACATTCGCTTCCCAGGCCCTATTCCTTCTAGCCTTGCTAGCGCCACTTACACCTGCACCAACATTAGCTTACCCGGCCGAGCGACTTCATTTGCAGGGAAACCGCCGCCTTCCGCCGTGCCGAGACCGCCGCGATAATGATCAGGATGGCCTTACCGATTTTCCCACTGATCCTGGGTGTCGCTCAAAAAACGACAAGGATGAGTTCCACCGCCCGAAGAAACCTACTCCGACGCCTACCCCTACCGTCGAGCCAACCCCTTCACCGGGCCGCAACGAACCTACCCCTGGAACGATTTCCCTCGGCGAAAATGCAAGCCTCGGTGGTGCTCGGCCTTTTCCAGCCGACAATCCGTGGAACACTGACATCTCTCAAGCTTCCGTAGATCCCGATTCGTTGACGATACTCTCAAGCATCGGACTTACAACTGGACTTCATCCAGACTTCGGCACCTTCTTCGAGGGAGCCCCAATCGGAATCCCTTATGTCGTTGTTTCGAGAGATCAACCGAAAAGAGCTGTCACCTTTGATTATCAGGATGAGAGCGATACCGGCCCTTACCCAATCCCCGATTCACCACCAATAGAAGGTGGTGAGAATTCAACGGGCGACCGCCACGTGATAATGCTCGACCGAGATAACTGGCGACTCTACGAACTGTTTGACGTAAGGAAGTCGGCAGGAGCCTGGCGAGCTGGTTCCGGGGCTGTCTTCGATCTCGCGTCGAATGATGTTCGGCCGGCGGGATTTACCTCTGCTGACGCCGCTGGGCTTCCGATCTTTCCCGGGCTTGTGCGGTACGATGAAGTAGTAGAGCGCGGCGAGATCTCCCATGCCCTTCGATTCACTGTTCAGCGGAGTCGGCGGGCGTATGTGTATCCTGCGAGGCACTATGCGAGTAGCAACAGTAGTAGCGCTCTTCCGCCAATGGGTATGCGAGTTCGGCTAAAGGGAGCTTTCAACACAGCGGGATTTCCCGCGGAAGTGCGGGTGATTTTAGAGGCGCTTAAAAGGTACGGCATGTTTGTTGCCGACAACGGCTCGAACTGGTTTATCTCGGGGGCACCCGATGCGAGATGGAATGATGATGCTCTCTCGACTATTCGGCAAGTAAAGGGGGGTGATTTTGAGGTGGTAAAAATGAGCGGTGTTGTGACGGGTAACTAGAGCCTGTCCGCAAATACCGCTAGCGATATAACACGGTGATTTTGAGTAAAAAATAGTAGGGGATAAGAGTCAAAAACGGCTCTGATGCCCTAAATTAGTTGATTATAATGCTCGTGATTTAGCAGAAAACGGGCAGGAACCATGAGTGCTACAGCTCCACAACTAGCTCTTCGTCCAGGGCTACCGACGGCTA
>JAYVGZ010000361.1:0-2690 GCA_043771805.1 Pseudomonadota bacterium | reverse complement strand
CATCGCCAGCCTCAAGGAAGGCAAAAGCGAGGTGGTGTGCGAGCAAGGGCGGCTGCTCAAGATCAGCAAGGACAAGATCGGCGCCGTCACGCGCGACGTACTCACCAAGCACTGGACCGACTGGGTGGATTACTGGGCGGTAGATTTCGACTACATGCAGCGCAAGGAAATCATCAAGGTTCCAAAAAGCCTTGGCGTCGAAGGCCATCTGCCGGGCGTTGCGCCCGCGCAGGGCGAGTTAGTAGAGTTCGAGGAACGCTGGACCGGCGGTTACATTTTCGAGAACGAGTGGCAGAGCTTCCGTACGCGGCAGAATCGCGCGCTCGAACTAACCACCGCGCCGCACATCTACACGCAGCCCGGGCGTTATACCGTCGCGGTCAAGGTGATCGATATTTTTGGTAACGATACGATGACCCTCGTTCCTGTGAGCGTAGGGTGATCCGGTTAAAGCGTGTGGCACGGGACCCCGAAATCTCATGATGTACCACCGGATTAGTGTGGCTGTGGGAGTGACTGCTTGATTATTCAACGTATTGAAGTAAAAAACTTCCGTTCGCTAAAGGACGTGAGCGTTGATTGCCATGAGCTTGTTGCAATTCTGGGGCGAAATGGAAGTGGCAAATCATCTCTGCTCAAGGCGATTGAGGCGTTCTATAACGTCGGTTTCTTGGCGAGTGCATTCGACTTCTTTGGCAAGGACACTACATCAGAGATAAGTATTCGGATTACCTACGGTGAATTGCGCGATGATGAGTTAGCTGAGTTCAAGTCATACCTGACAGGCGAAACACTCACAGTAACCAAGGCGATAAATGCTGGCGGCGCAAAATATTTCGGGGTTACTGGACAACTTGCAGAGTTCAGCGAACTCAGAAAGATGGGTGCCTTGCCAAAGCGCAAAGCATTAAATGAGATCATCGAGAGTAAGAAGTATCCGGGATTGGGGCCTTCCGTAAAGTCGGACGCCGAAGCCGATGCTTTGATGGATGACTTCGAGAATAAGAATCCACAATTTCTTGTTCCAATACAACGAGAGGAACAATTCTTCGGGCCCAAGAATATTGGGGGAGGCAAGATTGATCACTACACTAGATTTGTATTAGTTCCAGCCGTTCGTGATGCCACGTCAGAAACAGAGAGAAAGGGTGTCATTCTTCAGCTGATTGATGTCCTTGTGGCACGAAGCGTGAATGCGAGAAAGGATGTACGAGAGCTCAATGAAGAGTTTGAAAAGAAAGTAAAGGCCGTATACAGCGCAGAGAATCTTACCGAGCTAACAGAGCTTGCCAAGATGGTCACCAAGCTACTATCGCAATACGCACCGGGCGCTGAGCTTGATTTGGCTTTTGGTGATGTCACTCTACCCAAGATCTTGTTGCCAACGGCACTGGCGTCTCTGGTCGAGGACAATTTCAAATCTCCAATTAGCTACTCTGGCCATGGATTGCAAAGAGCATTGGTTCTGGCCTTGCTCCAACAACTATCGCTGACTGATCTATCACCGCCAGAGAAGGAGCAAAAAGCTGAGGGGGGAGTAGAAGTCGAGGAACTCAAAAAGTTTCGTGTGCCTGATCTCATCCTTGCAATCGAGGAACCTGAACTCTATCTACACCCATCTCGCAGCAGATTCTTGTCCTCTGTCTTGGACCAATTGTCGATAAAGTCTGAAAAGGCGGAGGAGGCTCGTACCCAAGTTTTTTATGCGACGCACTCCCCGTATTTCATCAACTTGGGTCGTTTTGAACGAGTGCGGCTTGCTCGCAAGATACCCACAAAAGACGTTCCGACGCTCCAGTGCAAGATTACTGCATTCTCGAGAGATCAAGCAGCGGCAAGGCTGGCAGCTATCAGCCAAAAGGATCAAAAGTTATTCACTGCCGACACCTTCTTAGCACATGCAATACCGGTTATGAATGCGACTGTTAACGAAGGATTCTTCGCTGATGCTGTTGTTGTTGTGGAAGGGTTAACTGAGTTTGGAATCTTCTGGGCTCTTCAGAACATCATGAAGAAAGGCTGGGATCGTCGCGGAATCGTAATTGTTCCGGCTGAAGGAAAGACAAAGATTGATAGACCAGTTGTTGTGTTCCGTGGTTTGGAGATTCCTACTTACTTTCTCTTTGATGGTGATTCCAAGCACAAGGGGAACAAGGATGAAAAGTCTACGGCGCAAACCAATCAACTATTGCAAAGACTAGCTGACGCTGCAGTTGTGGATTTTCCGAATACTCAGGTAAACAAGGGATGGGCGGTTTTTAGTGAAGATGTGGAAATGGAAATCAAAGCCGCTGTGGGTGAGAAATACTACCAAGAGGTAAGGGCATTGATTGCTGACGATTTAGGCTATAGCGAACCATCTAGGGCATTGAAAAATCCGGAAGCGGCGGCGCGGTTAATTCGCAGCATTTATGAAGCAGGTCATAAGGTTCCGGTACTTGAGGAGATAGTCGACGCTGTCTCTGCTTTGATTTGAGCGTGGAGGGGACGAAGGTATGCAGAATGAGATCTGTCACGCAATCGCCGGGCGGCGAGTAATTTCATTTTCGTACAAGGGGGACGAACGAACTGTTGAGCCGCATATGGTTGCTTTTAGCAAGACTGGGAAGCTTGTTCTAAGTGCTTGGTTTCTCCATGGTGGGAGTGAGTCCAAAGAGGGCCCGGGTTGGCGAACCTATACGTTAGACGAG
>JAYVGZ010000360.1:0-18000 GCA_043771805.1 Pseudomonadota bacterium | reverse complement strand
CCGTAAATCACTATAGGTTACTGTTTTGATTCGCATCCGCGAATCGATAGCGTTTTCCAAAAGCAGGAATTTCGCTACGGACTTTTGGAAAACGCTATAACCCTCTTCGTGCAGTAAGAAGCAACGTTTTACCCTACCGTTGAACCAACTCCACATTTGCCCTCGGCACTATCACTTCAGAGCCGTCCTCAAATTTCGCACGCAGCACGCGGGTCCAGGCACCAGTCTCGATCTTGGCAAGGGCAGAGGGAAGCTCCGTGACATGCGCCTGCTTCCCGAAGTACGGAACTCGAATCATGCGCACATGCGAGCCAACTTCCAGAGCTCCATCAGCCACTGCCTGTGGTGTTTCAGCTGACATGCCCCCAGGCTGAGGAACAATGATTTCGGGACGCACTGCGCCAGCTCTCACCTGAGTTGCACCGTTGAGCGAACACTGCTGACCGTTGACTGCTCTTAGAACTTCAAAGATTCGCTCGCCCATTGGGATCGATCCGAATCCTTCGGTTACGATAAGCGTTAATGGCACTGACTCATCACCAGTAATCGCCACACCAATGTCATGCCCAACAAACTCTCGAAGAGTCGCATCGTCTATTGAGCCGGTAACGAGACCTACTGCGCCCAGTGAGCTGGCTTTTTGCAGCGCCTTGATTGTTGGCGAGTGTCCTCCCACAAGAACCTTCCCTTCGCAAGATGTTGGTAGGGAATCGACATCCACACGGCCTTTCGCTCCAGAGGATAGCATCTCTAACTTTCCGTTTCGCTCACCCCCTACCCCGAAGATGCCCTGCGCGTAAGTTCCAAACGCCTGAACCGTAGCTGATCGACCCGCAACCACCTCGACTACCTCACCACTGAGATAAGCTGAGAGACTTACGGTTCGGGGTGCCGCACGCACTCCAATATGACCGGTAGTATCGGAAAAAAACTCGACTTTGCCCGTGATTGGAGAGCTAACAGTGCTCCGTAAGAGGCCCCAAAATCCGCTTACCTCTGCTAGCACCTGTCCTTGAGTGACGTCATCACCTACCCTTACCTTGAGCGAATCTCCAACATCTGTTGCGGGTAAACCCAACTGCTCAGCGACTCTTATGAGCCGCAGTTCGCCTTGAAGCAACGTACGCGCAATCTGCTGGTTAGCTTTGACGATATCGCCGACCGATACCAACGTCTCACCAGCCAGGGGAAGCTCGCGACATTTTCTCACTATCGCAGACGAGCTCACCTTTAGGCCTGGAGTAAACGCTTTGCCCATAGTCTTACTCCAGCAACCCAAGATTTTGATACACGCGCCTCTGGGCCAAAGCGGTCTCAGCCGGCATCAGCAGTGGACGATTTCGCCCATCGACTATGACTCCACATTCTCCCAGACGAATCGTCCGCTCAAACGGCTCCCCTGGCCCTGCCCCTACGTTCACTTTACGATGAAGCGGCACTACTTTGAGCGCACCGTCACCTTTCGAAGAAGTGTTGAAACACTTGACGTTGCCGATCTCGATCTTTCCTATTTCGATCCCATCGATTGATAGTGACGCTAAGGCATCCACCTTTAAAAGAGGTGGATAGACGGGCACTACTGCGCATCCTAGGTGAACGAGGCAATCGTGTTCGAAGATCTCGACAGCGCCCTCAGGGTGCACAGAGGCAAGAACGCCAAGATGCGGCATCATAAAAATTGAATCTACGGCAAGTTGCGTAACTCCCTCTAACCCAAAACCCTCAAGCATCATGAGGGCTGCCTGCATTCGTGATGGCGCGTGACTAAGAACGCCTCCTGAGCCGATTACTACATCAAGCTTCATTAGATCGACTAACTCATATCGGTCGCTCGACTGGCGGAATACGTCTGCAATTCCGCGCTCCTTTTGGCCTCCTGCTACCCCAACAGCTAAGGAGCGGTGGTGTTTGAGCGAAAGTCGAAGAGCCTCGCGGCACACCGCCTGCTCTAGCCAGAGATCTTCGACAGTTTGGGGGATTGATGTAGGGCGAATCATCTTGTTTCTAAGTAGATCGCGAACGGTTGATTCTTCGATCTCGAATGGTAGCCATCGGCGAATTAGATCGGCCCCAGCCTCGACAAGGACATTTGCGATCGAGTAGCTCATTCCAAGGTTGGCGCTCACTGTTCGGTTAAAGAGCCGCCGATCTCCCGAACGATCCGTGAAAACCGAGAAAACATCCGTGGTGGCGCCACCAATATCGACACACAGCACATTTTGGCGTGACCGTTCGGCGTACTCTTCAACTACGTCTCCCACTGCAGCTGGTGTTGCGATTATCGGCTTAGGGCTCCACGACATCAACTTTCCGTATCCCGGAGAGTGACTCATCACATGAGAGAGAAAAAACTCGTGGATCGCCTCGCGTGCAGGACCAAGGTTCTCTTGCTCAAGGGTTGGACGCACGTTCGGCACTACCACGACTTGCGCGATGCGAGAGAGAATCTCTTCAACTTCTTTTGCGGCGTTGGCGTTTCCGGCATAAATAACAGGTAGTTTGAGTGTATCCCCGAACCTTGGTCTTGGGGCAGCTGCGACAAGGATCTCAGCGACCTCAACGACATGCAGCGTTGAACCACCGTCAATTCCACCCGTAACAAGAACAATGTCAGGCTTTAGGTGTCGAATACGCTCTATCCGTTCATGATCTTCGCGGCCATCATCAGCCGAGACCGCCTCCATCACGATAGCACCGGCTCCAAGTGCTGCTCGCTCAGCAGACTCGGTCGTGATGTTCCGAACCACACCCGCCACTAGCATCTGCAGCCCACCACCGGCCGAGCTAGTCGAAAGATAGAGGTCTATACCCTGAGAAGGATCGCTGTCGGTGATTTCGAAGGGCGTGGTGCCCTCGCCTGAAGCACTTAGAATTGTACGACCACTGAGCTCTTGCACCTCAGTGAACGCATTTGTGGCGCCTACCGTGACATCTGCCACTGGAGCCTCTACCGTAGTCGGGGCCTCGCCGCGAAAAGTTTGATGCCATCGATCTGGCCTCTTCTCGAAGAGGAGCGCCTTCGTCGTTGTCGATCCACAGTCGGTTACAAGAACAGTTTTCAGGTCTTCTGGTTTGATTCTCATCACCTCACGCAACTCCGAACAGTCGAAGCACGGCCACACACCACTGATCAATGATGAACTGGACTCGTTCCACCAGAAGCGCAACGCGGGCCATAACGGTTGAACCGAAAAATGCTCCGAAGCACACCATCAGTAATGGTCGTCCCCATTGGGCGCTGCGAGCTTGCATAGAGCTCTCCTTGCCGAACGTAAAGAAAAAGTAGTTTAAGACTAGGAGGAGAATGACAACGAAGAGCGAGTTATTGAATGACTGGATGCGATCGAATGAGCCGTCAGAGGTGAAAACGACTAGAGGTTTGAAGCTGCTCGATATCTGCGGAATTACCTCGGCAAAAAAACCTTTGATCGCGATTGCGCCGCCAGCACCGAGCGTCAATCCAATAACCAGCTTCGCTAACCAAGCATGTCGCCTTGAGAATATGAAATAGTAGAGGCAACCGAACGCCATAGGGAGGAGATACAATAAGTAAAGCGGCTGGTACGGTTGCGAAGTTGTGCCATCGGGGTACACAACTATGTTCAAGCCAAACATCGGTTCTAGCACTGTAGGCCAAAGCAGATCTCTAATCGCGAGCACTGGACTCAGCCCAGCCGCAATACCGATAAATACATGCTCAAAGAAACGGTAAAAGGGGTTCTCTTTAATGAGAAAACTAAACATTGCAAGCGTAGCAAAACCACCAAGAAGTATCGACGCAGTTTCCCAGGGAGAAATCTCAGGCATGCTTCCTCCTTGACCGCGAGACGCTCCTTGACCGCGAGACGATCGACACGATGTTACCGGCCACAATGAGAAGCAGGATAACTACCTGTGCAACGCCGATCGCTGTGTTCCGCACGAGCGTTGTATCATTTGCGCGATTCGGGAACTCCTTCTTCAGGAGCGATGAATACCAGGCGGCCCCGGAGATTCCCTCAAGAAGACCATTGAGCTGTCCGGAATCGAGGAAGATGTACGCCTCGGGGATGGTAATGGATGTACAGCCGTGTACGACCAGTGGGCGGTAGCCGTCTTTCTGAAAAAACTGGATGATATTATCGAATACACCCTGCAGACCGGTTACTTCAGCAACCAGGCGAATGTGCTCTATCCCCCCGATCTTTGCGAACTTTGGGAACCCCGTAAGGGCCGACCCGTTCACGTCTTTTGCCAACAAGGTCGAAACATCTTCAGTCGCCGCAAGCGACTGAATAAAAAGGTTCGCTACGGGCTTGTATCCTACATTTATCCAGTCGTCGCCGTACCGCCATGCCTCACCTGGATACTCCTTCTCTAATTTAAGGGCGATATCACGCGGAATGCTCTTCAGAAATGCTTCAGCCTGCTGGTACTGTGCGATCAGGATGATTGGAATACGACGACGAAGGAGATGCTCTACAACTACCTCCGCCTGTGTTTGGTTCTCCGCAATTGTACCGGGCCCAAAATCCAGCCATACCATAGCGACTTCGCCTGGCTTTACCTCTGCCTCTTGGATGACTTTGAACATTCGCTCGGCTGACACCATCCGTGCAGGGGAAAATGAGAACTTAAGGAGCACCGGGATGGCAACCGCTATGACCATCAGAAGATAAATGGCTCGACGAGAATCGATCATGACTTCCTTGAGAAGGAAGTGGATTCAATCGAGAGCCACATTCGCACTGCAAGCATCAGACCACCGATAGCAGCACCCACCCGAATGGCGCGGAAAGCCGCGCTGTTTGGCACTTCGAGTAACCATTGCCGAATACCAGGGAGGCCCTCGTAGAGAAACAAGTGAAGTCTTCCAGCGAGATCTGGCGGAAGATCTAGCAACAAACGGCCTAAACTTGGAACACCTTCGTAAATCCAAGCCCCAACGGGAATTTGCCCTAACATTACGAGCACTGCCGCACTCATCATCAGCGCTGATTCAAGTGAACGAACCCGAAAGGCGCGAAATGCAGCCGAGGCGATGTATATACCGAGTAACGCAAAAGTCGCCGACCCGAGTGGAATAAACAGGCCTCCGTAGAGGACTCCATAGGCCCTCTGAATCAAGGCACCTTCACCATGTTTTCGTAGTAGAGCTCCGTAAACAACTCCGGTTGCGTTCGACAGCTTGGAAAACTCAGAGAGGGCGCTGGCATGCTGCTCAGTAAACGATTCGGTCGGAAGGCCGGCGATCAGCTGATTGCCGCGGTCGAGCTCTACAACGGCCTTATTGAGGTCTGAGAGGAACACCTCTCCTATAAAACCTGCACTCAGTACCCTCTGACGACGCAACTGAATTGACTTAATCTCCTCATTGGTCGCGCGGCTAAGTGCTTTAAGGCGACTATCGAGGCTCGGCACTCCCACTACCCCTTTTTGCGCATCATCAGAGATCCTTTTTGCAAAACTCGAAAGTATTTGTGGCTGACGCCCCTCACTCGAAAGGGACAATCCCTGAACCCAGGAGCCGACCGTCACCGCAATCATCGCAAAAAGAGACCCGAGCAGTGCCGTGCTATTGATCCAACCCGGACGTCGAAAGCCGATCTTGGTTCCGTGTACAAGAAGCAGATTACAGATGCCTAAACCAAAGGCCATCACCCCGATAACGACGAAACCGTTGATGATCGCTTCGTTGCTCCCTTTCAGGCCCAGCTCTTCAAGCTTCGCTTCTGGGGTGATGTATTCAAAGAAAAAATATAACCCTCCTATAAAAGTGAAGAACCGAATCAACCAGCGTCTATAATCTCGTCCGCTTACTTCCAAAAGGGTAGCTCCGACCATGTGCCATAAAGCAGTTTCTCAGGGGTTTGAAGGTACAGCGCAGGAAAGAGCTGATTGAGGGTGACACAAAAGACCCCTACTACTATCGCCGCAAGAAAGAAGAGCTTGAGACGATCTTGCGCTGCAAGGGTCGCGACCTGAACCTCCTCGCGACTCACGTATGCAGATGCCGCATACAGCTCCTCCCCTATCAAAGTGTAGTCGCAGGTCGATATGAAAAATGCCACCTGTTCAGGGTTGATGCTCGCCGCTACTTGTCTGGCACCAACCTGCTGGCCGGCCTCCGCAAGCACCAAAGCTTCCGCGGCAAAGGTGCCGAATAGAAAAGCTGCCCCGGCCTTCTCTCGATTGACGAGCCCCTGATAACCGGAGGCAAATGCAAACTGTTCGTCGGAAAGAAACTGAATGTTCTGGGGCTCAAACGCGCTTCCCCTCCCCGCCTCAATGTAGGCGTCGCGAGTCACATCCTCAACGATAGCCATTGCGTCTGGTTGATTCTGAGGGATGAGTAGTTTCAGCTTGTACTGCGCTGACTTCTTGGCAATAAAGTGCAGAACACCGACGCACGCATAAAGCACCGGACTGACGGAGGTTAGCGCGGTTGTAAAAACTACCGGTTTCCCGATCTCGGCACACCTTCCAATGGCACCTTCAACAGCATCGATACCCGGTATTCTGCGAATAGCATGCTGATATCCCCGCCGTACTCGCTGGAGCTCCCGGGCGAGCAACAACACCACAATCACAAGGATTACGAGAGTGCCCGGGGTTGCGTGACCTAGTCCTTCCACAAAAATTCCGAATAAACGAACTCTATGCTTCTCGCCTTGCTTCCAGAAGGCTTATCAGCCGTTCGATTAACTCACGCGATTTCAAGATTTCTCGCACCTGCCCGAGCACTCGCGAGCCAAACAGGGAAATTCCGATTGGCTCCGCCATTGCCATACATTCGCGTCCAAAACCCACAAGCGGCTTGTACATCTCGAGAAAGAAGATCGCGGCATCGGAGTAGCCGCGCCGACCAATGACGTCTGCAAGCGCTTGCAGTTGGATCGATTCATTCATGGTTCTGTTTTGGCCAATCAGCTTTTGTCAGAAAAGGTAGTCGATATTCGTGCTTCGCGAAAGACTACTCTTCGACCGCAGGCGGTGACACCACCACAGTTCTACTACGCTCGATTGTCTCCCGCTCGCGCCTTACACTAGCGAGCTCCTTCTGAAGGAGATCGATATGTTCATTCTTCGTCGACTCAATCAGGGCTACCTTCTTTTGCATCTCGCTTTCGGCAGAAGCCATTCTCTGAAGGACATCACCGTGGACACCCTGCGATGCCTTCGAGAACTCGTTTAAAAAACCCGAAATTTCAGCCTCGCGACGTTCATAATTCGTCGGCGCGGGAAGAGATCGAAGAGAAGCTAGCCTCTCTCGGGCGGCGAGCAGCGCAGCCTTCAGCCGGCCTGCATCGGATTGTACCGCGCCAAGCTCGTCTTCTGCATCAACGATTCTGCCGACATTTGCGATCACATCAGCATCCGTCTGAAGCCGTTCAAGATTCGCTGCTTGACGTTCTCGCTGCAGCTCAAGATCGCTCAGCTCTTTCCGCCGCATCACGACGTCTCGCTCGAGTTCACTGGTCGAAAGAGAGGGATATGGGCTCTCTGCAAGGTCTGCTAAGACCTGAGTGGCCGAACTCACCTCGCCCTTGCGCCCTACGACGGCCGTGAGCACCGTGAGGGATTCAATAGAACGATCGACGGCCAATCTTCCGGCTACCAATGACTCCTGCTCCTTAGCAGTGCGAATGATAATCCCTGAAACTACTCCTACAACTTGTCCCTTGGATGTGACAACCATGACGGCTCTGTCAGGCTCGTCTACAATTGTAATAGATTGCAGAAGTGAAAGAGTTCGAACGTCCGCTTTACACGGAATTGCCGACAACCCAGTGATAAACACCGCCATGAGGAGCATGCGTGCTCTTGGTCTCGCCACTTTCGGGCTAATAGAGGTTTGTGCGGTCCGGTTTAGAAAAAAAGAATAGTGCGTCATTTTAATTTTGCAAATTACGGTAAAAATCCGCTTCGTTGCTCGTTTCAGGTGTCTCCCCACCGTATCGAGAGGAGCTCTCTAAAACTGATATTCGCTTGCGCTCTGACGCAATCTCATCTTTAAAAGATTTAACCCGCAATGCTCGCTCGAACGACTGCTCGAAGCCTGGCGCCGTCTCGGGCGACACGAGCTGCAGACTCCCGTCAATCCAAGCCGCTTCTCGAGCGATCGATTCGCGCGAAAGCACTACCAAATGGCCACGTGGAGAGACACGTTGAGCTAGTTCTATATCGCGTAACGTAGTGTCTAAATCTATCCGTAGCTGAGAAACATCAGTGCGTGCTGACTGCACCGCCTCCGTAGTCATCCCAAGTCGTGAATCCGCTTTCTTGCGCAGAGCATCTTCATCGCCAATGAAGCGATCGAGCTTCTCAATTTTCGCCTTTTGCTCTGCCAGTTTGGTAGTAATGATCCCTATCTTTTCCGAGATCCCCTGCAAGTTACTCCAACGAAGAGCCCAAGCCTGAAGGTCGGCAGAATCGGAGGGGTGCGTAGCCTCAACGTCGACCCGTGAAAGTGTCCACGTACCTGTCTCGCTACTGATCGGGTTGAGGAAATCACCCTTGTATGCACCATCGCTCGCGCCTGATCCGATGAAACGGAGTCGCGACCGCGGGCCGCTTAAAATAAGAGGTAACGCCGCATCCAACCCCAGGTTACTGGGAACCCTCTGGGCGGGAATCTCTTCATCGCTGGTGAATGCAGAGATCTCACTAGTGTGTGCCGTCTTATCAATGAACCACGATACTGTACGTGAGGAGTCCCCCTCGCCACTGTAGGTGAGCACACCAGCGTAACGTCCCGCGGGCAGATCTGGGAACGAGCTGTGAATCTCAGAGTAAAACAAATAACCCGCTCCACCTAATACGGCAGTCGAAACAATCAGCGCGAGGAGTAATAGTTTGCGCATACTTAACGGTGAACGATCCGAAATACGGTTGATAACAGCTGGCATTCGAGAGCTTAACACACCCGCAGTGGACTCTGCACTCGTTGAAACGTACTTTGGGCCCTCAAAATACTCAGACTTATATTGTTGACAGCCAGGAACAGCAAGCGCACTTGATACCCATGTTTGAACATCGCTCGGACCCCTTACTCACCCACTACCTCTTCGTTCTTCGGATTGTCTGGCACATTGGTCTAGTCCTGATGCTGATACTAATCGCTTTGTTTATCGGTATCAGCGGATACCACTTTCTAGAGAATCTGAGTTGGTTGGACTCTCTCCTTAATGCCTCGATGATTCTTGGCGGAATGGGGCCAGTCGATGAACTTCACTCAACTGCTGGTAAACTCTTCGCCTCGGCATATGCTCTGTTTAGTGGTCTTTTGTTCGTGACCGTGTCAGGAATTCTCGCTGCGCCGTTTATTCATCGGCTGATGCATCGGGTGCATCTTGATGACGGAGAACAGTAGGACAGGATGTGGTAGGTGGACCTCGCGCCTCTACAACATTCGAGCTATCGAATTGAGCTCGAGTTCGGTGCTGACGCCAAGTTAGAAGTCAGGATTATCCTGAGGATTGCCGGCCCACGGAGTGCGTGCTACCTGTGACGTGGTACTATTTCAGGACCCCAGCTATGAATCCCCACATCAAACATCTTTCCGCAATTGCATCAAAGAAACAGCGGCTAATCATAGGCCTGATGTCCGGTACGTCAATGGATGGATTAGACGTAGCACTCTGTGCGATTGAGTGGAGCGGGTTGAAAACATCACTCCGACTCCTTCAATTCATTACGGTTCCCTATACTCCTGAGACGAAGAATCGCATCAATGAAGTCTTCGCAAAACCTCTCGTTAACTTTATCAAGCTCTCTTCCTTGAACCCTTGGCTTGGAACTCTGCACGGGACAATAGTGCTGAAGTGCCTCAAAAAGTGGGCGATAAAACCGTCGCAAATCGACGCGATCGCATCACACGGCCAAACTGTTATGCATGTGCCTGCATTCTCCAACCCCGAGCGCTCTGGTGGATCAACCTTTCAGATTGGGGATGGAGATCACGTTGCCGCGACCACGGGCATCATTACCGTGAGCGATTTCCGGCAGAAACATGTTGCAGCTGGCGGGGAAGGTGCGCCTCTTGCCGTCTACGGAGACTATCTCCTTCTCTCGCACAAATCCGAGGCTCGAATTCTGCTAAACATCGGCGGGATTGCGAACTTCACTTATCTACCGGCCGGACAGGATGCCGGTAAGGTGTTTGTAACCGATACCGGTCCTGGTAACACACTTCTTGATCAAACCGTTCGATTCCACTATCCCTCTCGACACTTCGACGAAGATGCGAATTACGCTCGAGCTGGGAAGGTAAACGTGAAGCTACTGACTGCCTTAAAGACAAACTCATTCTTTGTCCTCCCCTTCCCTAAAACAACAGGACCAGAGCTATTCAACCTCGACTATCTTCGAGCAGCTCAACGAAAGTCCCGCACGCTCGAACTATCACCGCCAGATATCCTTGCCACTTTGACAAGATTCAGTGCAGAGACGATTTGCGAGGCGATTCAACGCGCGACAAAGCGAAAGAAATTTAAGGTTTATTTAAGTGGAGGGGGTGCCCACAATCCACTCCTCTCGCAGTGGCTCAAAGAGCTTCTTCAAGTCGACTTTCTTGAAACGACAGATGTGCTTGGCGTTCCGGGGGACGCCAAGGAGGCCGTGTTGTTTGCCTTGTTGGCGAATGAAACCCTCGCTGGGGGACCCATCGACTTTGGCCCACGTGCAAAAATCCCCTCTATTACGATGGGGAAGATCTCTTTTCCGCTCTAAACGGAAAATCCCTAGGTGTGATTTTCACGATCTGCCGCCCTTTAGTTTTTGCTTTAGGCCGTTACCGCCGATAGTTTCTGCTTTGGCCTACGCTGGTCCCGGTATATATCATGCTTATATTTACCTATACTAGTAAATTTAGGCATGATATATAAAGTCGATGCACCTTCGAAACCGGCACATCATTGACCAAATTACGAAAAAAAAACGGGCGTTTCCGCTCGTCGGCATTCTAGGTGCACGTCAGGTTGGAAAGAGCACGCTTCTCAGAGAACTGATCGGGAAAAAAGGTGCCATACCGTATTTCACTCTGGACCGTCCTGAGGTCCTAATGCAGCTTCGCTCGCGAACGGAAGATTTTATTCTGACTGAGACGGCTGATTTTCAAAGTCCAATAATTATTGACGAAGCTCACAAGGCACCGCAGATATTTGATGTCTTGAAGGTCTTGGCGGATGAAAAAAAGAGACGTGGAATAGTTACTATTACCGGCTCCGTCGACTTTTCTCAGGTTGCAGGCGTGAGAGAAACGTTGACTGGAAGGATTGGAATCTGTCGACTGTATCCTTTAACGGTTGCTGAAGTATGGCAACATGAGTTTAGGACCAGATGGCTCAAAGGTAGACCTGAAAAGAATCCCCAATCTGAAGTTCGCTCCCAGCATATTGATGCCTGGCTGGATCGAGGGGGAATGCCCGGAATCTGCTGGCTGCGCGATGCTGCAGAGCGGGAATCAATTATCGACGAGTGGCTTGGATCTGTTTGCTATAGAGATTTACTGCAGCTAAAAGGGGCAAGGTTTGATGGGGCCTTAGCACGAGAGATACTCACGCTAGTCGCGCGTGCTCCTCAGACATCAGCTGCGGAACTTGCCACACGGTTGGGAGTGGATGCGAGAATTGTCTCGAAACATCTTAATGGACTCGAAGCCCTATTTGTGGTGACGCGCATCAAGCCTTTAAGTTCGGCTGGAGGTACCGGAGGAGATCGATTTTATTTACTTGATGCAGCGGTAGCAGCGTTTCTAGGAGCGCCGCGGAAGGTTCTCTATACCGTTCTTATGATCAACGAAATAGTAGCACAACACGAGTATGCCGGGCTGGGTCGAGTAGAGCTGTGTTACTACGCTTCTCGGGGGGCTACGAAGTTAGATTTGGCAGTAAAAAGCAAAGACTCTTTGCACGGATTCTTTATTGCTGATCGAGTGGAGCAGAGTCCTGGGACAATGAGATCCTTAGGGCACCTGATGAAATCTGGGACCTATTCAAAGGTCTCTGTTTTAGCCCCGGTAACGCAGAGTATGAAGTTGGGGCCGAATATAGTGCTCGAGCCTTACGCTAGCTATTGCTAATACTGCTGGTAGTTTGGAACTGTCGTGTGCTAGCGAGTAGTTTGCGTCCATCGCAGAATGCATGGCAAGAGTCAGACGTGATAGGACCGAATGGGAGCTACGATACGTCACTCCAGGCAAAAGCTTATCAATAACAGAGTCTATTGGCGGTGCGTGAACTTATTGTAGCTGTCCGCACTTCGGTCAAACAATTAACGGGGGTTCCCATGCCAAGCTCTGCCCATGCATTTGACAGAGATGAACATCAACCAAATCTGCCTAGCGCCCATCTTGAAGACAAGCCAGTTATTCACCTCTCGCCCGAGAGATTCGTCATGGGTGGCTATGAAGGCCTTGATGTAAGCAAGATACTGCGAGGCTCCAAGGTGAACAGCGGAGCGGCCCTCAACTACCTTGGAACCAAAATCGACCTAAAGGAAGCTGAGCGGCTCTTAACCCTCGGCGCCGTGCACCCGACAATCAATTCGACCTTCGATAACCCGATACCGAAGACACCACAGTTTAGTCAGGTAAGTGGCGACGTCCTAGACAAAGTTCGAAGTGCTCGCGATCCGAAGTACTTTTATATAGATAACGAGAGCATCCCACATCACCCTCACATTGGCCGACATGTCGTTGCAGTCGCAGCCGTTGTTCATACACTTGCAAGCATGCATCAACTCGACACGACGACTACCGCTGAAAGCGTAGAGCTCGCGCTTGTGCATGACGCGAGCACACTAGCGGAGATTCTGCTGCAACGAATTCAAGAAGTTGGAATTGATCCAAGAGATCTGCAACTGAGTGCCGACGAACCGGTAGCATCTCTGCTCAGGCAGAGTGGAATAGCTGACACCGACGCGCAGAAGATGGTCGCGGGGACACAATCTGTCGCACATTCGAGCATCATTCGTTTTCTAGAGATATTGCCGGATGGTTCAGTCGGACTTCGTCACGGCATGATTGAACAGAAGCTCCTGCACCTTGCCGACGATATGATCTCCGAGACTGAGGTCTTGGACCCAGTTGCTCGCATGGTGTGCTCCAACTTTCGCGATAAATACGGATATTTGTGGACCACTGGGCTCGGAATCATAGAAGTCGGCGGTATAAAGCAGCTGATCGAAACAGAGATCCCATCAAAGCCTGGTATACAGCTGTTCTGGTCTTTCGCTGACCTACAACCACTCCTTTCAATTGCAATTTGCGCCAGCATTCTGGGGGACTCCTGCCCCCCGGGCGTGGCGCCTGAGGCGGAAATGAGGCGAAGGATTGTTGATGAGCTTCATGGCCTTGACGTTCTTGAGCGTCGGTAAAACTTAGTAGCGCCTACATACAACGGAAGAATTGCGCGGCGTTCTGCGGCCTTCCAAGAAAAAACCACTCGTAGCATGGGTATTATACCCATATCCTTACCCATATGAAAAAGACGGTCGAGCTTGACGAGAAAAAAGTTAAAAACCTCATGCGACTCGGTGGATTTAAGACGCAGCGAGAGGCAATCGATTTTGCGCTTACTCACGGCGAACGAATTGCTAAAGCTCTTGATGCCTTCAAAGGAGATCTATTTACCGGGAACGGTCCTGTTGTCGATGCCGACTACGATTTGATGAAACTGCGTGAGAGCGACCGTCCGAGGAGGAAAGGTGTCCGTTCTCATTGATTCGACAGTTTGGATCAACTGGCTGAGGGCGAGGGTTGATTCACGGCCCGAATTGAAACCATGGCTCATGCAAGGCACATGTTTTTCTTCTGGTGTGATCAGGATAGAGGTCTTAAGAGGAATTATTGACGAAAAGCAACGAGTAAAGATTGAACGCCTATTTGACGCGATACCGGAGATACCGCTTACAGACGGGGTTCTTCGGCGAGCAAGTGAACTGGCTTGGCGACGCGATAGGAGAGGAAAAGTGCTCCCCCAAGGAGATTTAGTAATTGCTCAATGTGCGATTGACTCAGATTCTTGGCTGGTGACGGATGACCACCATTTCAGCAAAATTGCAGGCCTCAAGATCTGCAGAGATCTGCCGAAGGCTGAGAAATAGATCTCGAATGCGGCTATAGAAAATAAAGTGCACAACCCTCACAATTCAACTCTTATTATGGGCTGCTCGATCTCTTTCTCTACCACTACGGCAGTAAACTTACCTACGAACCGAACAGCTGCTACTATTTCGCTCACTCTTCATTCCGAATCTTAATCACCTTAGCCGGCGACCCAACCGCCACACCCCAATCCGGCACGTCCTGAATAACTAACGAGTGCGCACCAATGATCGCGTGCGTACCGATCGTAACACCGTCCAAGACCGTCACATGCGCCCCCAACCAAGCGTGACTCCCAATACGAACACCACCTTTTACTTCCATCGGGCGTTCAATCAAGGGTTGGTCCGCTCCACCCTCTGTATGGTTCCCCGGCCCAACATAAGAGTAGGCCCCAATCAGAACGCTCTCTCCAACATCAACCTGAGAGTTAGTCGCGATTCGGCAGTAGGAACCGATGTTACATCCGGCCCGAAGGATAATATCCCCACCTTTTGCCGCGACCGTTGATAACCGGCCGATACTCACGCGATCCTCCAAGACGATACTTGCGTTTGCACCGCGAACATCAAGCGCTGAATAATCATCAACGAGAACACCACTTCCAAGGCTCATCCGCTGCGGCACACGCAGAACTACCCCGCGACCGAACCCTGGCCTCCGTCCACATTTCCGAAAAAGCAGCGGGTACGTGATAGCTCTGAAACCTAATCCAAGAAGTCCCGGTAGATTAGAGAAGAGGAGCTGAGATACCTCATAGATGAAAAACTGCGAGAGCGAAGCTTCACCAACAGCAAGCCGTCGATACACCGCGAAACCCGATCGCTCTGTATCAGAGAACTCCCTCTGCTGCGGGGTCATCGCGGGAGTTTTCAGATCGCTCATTAAATCGCCGTCTTCGCTAAAACCTTCTCTTTAGCGAAATCGATCAGCTCTTGAATCGATTTCCCTGCAAACGGTTCGCCGTTACGAAGCCTTACAGAGATCTCCTTCGCCTCGACTTCGCGATCACCAAGCACAACCATAAACGGAACCTTCTGGTTCTGGGCGTTTCGAATACGGTAGTTGAGCGTATTGTTGCTTTCGTCAGACACAACTCTAAAGCCTGCTGCCTTGAGGGTTGCCTCAACTTCTCTGGCATACGCTTGATGCTTCTCGGTGATCGGCAACACCATCATCTGAAGTGGTGAGAGCCATACTGGGAAGTTACCGCCGTGGTGTTCGATCAGCACTGCAAAGAATCGCTCCATGGAACCAAGGAGCGCACGGTGCACCATGTAGGGACGGTGGGATGCCCCGTCTTCGCCGATGTAAGAGAGATCGAATCGCTCGGGAAGATTGAAATCGAACTGAATTGTACTCAGTTGCCAACCACGACCGATCGCATCTTTTAGTTGAACGTCTATCTTTGGCCCGTAAAACGCTCCGTCGCCCGCGTTAATCGAGTACGGCAGGCCGCTCCGTTTAAGAGCCCCCTCGAGGGCCGCTTCCGCTGCATCCCACTTCGACTCTTCGCCTACTCTCTTCTCTGGGCGAGTACTCAAAAAGAGATGGAAATCTGTAAGGCCGAAGTCTCGCAAAAGTCCGATGCTAAACTGGAGAACTCGATCGATCTCCTCTGGCATCTGATCTGGTCGACAGAAAAGATGCGCATCGTCTTGGGTGAATCCGCGAACTCGGGTGAGCCCGTGTAGGGTGCCGCTGCGCTCAAATCGGTACACGGTTCCCCACTCTGCGTAACGCACCGGCATGTCCCTGTAAGAACGGAGGCTGCTCTTAAAAATCTGAACATGAAACGGACAGTTCATCGGCTTGAGGTAGTACTCTTGACCCTCGATTTCGATCGCCGCGTACATACTCTCTTTATAAAATTCGAGATGTCCGCTCGTTTCCCACAGCTGCGCCCTTCCAATGTGTGGAGTGTAGACGAAATCATATCCGCCGTTTAGGTGCCGTTCTTTGCAGTGCTCTTCAACGAGGTAACGGACCAAGCCGCCCTTGGGGTGCCAAAGGATCAACCCGCTGCCGACTGCTTCATGGTTAATACTGAAGAGGTCGAGGTCTTTTCCAACGCGGCGGTGATCTCGCTTCTTCGCCTCTTCAAGCCGCCAGAGGTAGTCTTTCAGGTCCTCTTTGTTGAGAAAAGCTGTGCCGTAGATCCGTTGCAGCATCTTGCGCTTTTCGTCACCGCGCCAATATGCGCCGGCAACCTCTAGAAGCTTGAAAAACCGGACTACATTCGTCGATCTCACATGGGGACCACGGCACATATCAAGAAAATCGCCGTCTTTATAGAACGAGATCTCTTCGCCCCTGCCCGCAAATTCGTTCAGGAGCTCTAATTTATACTCTTCCCCTGATTTCGTGAGAATCTCTCGCGCTTCCTCGACGGATACGTTCTGACGCTCGAAGGAGTGGTTCTCCTTAATGATTTTCTCCATCTCAGTTGTGATGGCCTCAAGATCTTCAGGAGTAAAAGGGGTAGCGACGTCAAAGTCGTAGTAGAACCCTTCAGCAGTAGCCGGGCCGATCGCTAACTTCGCGGTTGGGTAAAGCCGCCGAACGGCTTGCGCTAAAATATGCGAAAAGCTGTGGCGGTAGAACGCCCTCGCCTCTGGAGAGTCTTCCTTTAAGTACACAGGCTTCACGGTACCGCCCGTCGAGGGTCGTGACTGCAAGTCAAGGAGTTCGTCTCCTACTCTAACCCCGAGCACTCCCTCGAGAGCTTTTTCACCCAGCTGCTGCGAGAGGATGTCGCGAACTGTAAGGCCCGCAGGGAACGGCTTTGAAGCACCGTCAGGGAATTGGAAAGAGAGGAGTTTGTCGCTCATAGCGCGCCATTATAACCACCAAAAAACAAAACACAATTCGGCTCACCTTCGTTGCTATTCTTCTGAATGGAGCCGCTCTTTTGGAATGCGGCCCTCGTTCTGGAACGGGGGTAGTGCGGAAGCCGAAAAAACTGAGTAAGGTGATGCAACCTATGATTCCTACAACAGACCCATCTGGCTTCTTTACCACCCAGCTTGAAAGCGCACTTGCGTGGGCTCGAAAGTATTCTCTTTTCTCCTACCCATTTGTTACAGCGTGTTGCGGGATGGAGTTCATGTCAGTGAACTGTTCGCACTATGATACCGACCGTTTCGGGGCGGCTCTTCCCAGATTTACTCCGCGGCAGTCCGATCTTTTATGGGTAGTGGGGACCGTTAACCATAAACTCGCGCCAGTTCTTCTGCGGGTGTACGAACAGATGACAGAGCCGAAGTGGGTGATAGCGTTTGGTGCGTGTGCCTCTTCCGGAGGGTTCTACGACAACTACACGACGGTAGCGGGAATCGATAAGATTATTCCGGTCGACATGTATATTCCAGGGTGCCCACCTCGGCCAGAGACCGTGCTGGATGCGCTAATGCACCTTCAAGCACAGATTCAGGGTGCTCGGCAGCAGCTAGTTCCCTCACATGGTGGGAAGCAGTCGCATCCCGAGCTACCCGAGCTTTTGGGTGAGCCGATCGATGCGCGGCTTGTGAAGCCGAACTAGCGAGATTGTTCTGACTTATGGGGTTAAATGCGCCCAGCGGTCGACACTCGACCGCTAGATCCGTATACTCCCCACCCTATGAAACCAAAAATCTTTGCATCCCTGGCGGCGCTCGCATTGTGCGTTGGTGCGTGGTTGTTTTTTTCGCGAGACACCCGCCCAAATGTTATGGTGATTCTGATAGATACCTTACGCGCCGACCACCTGGGGGCATACGGTTACAGTCGCCCGACCTCGCCGCATCTTGATCAGCTTGCAAAGGAAAACACCCGCTTCGATTACGCTGTCACCGCATGCCCGTGGACACCCCCATCCGTTGCGTCTATTTTTTCTGGTCTCTACCCTTCGAGCCACGGCTGGATGCCACCGAACG
>JAYVGZ010000359.1:0-4200 GCA_043771805.1 Pseudomonadota bacterium | reverse complement strand
GAGTACGATCTCGCTGCGCCGCTTTCAGCGAATCCTCCGCAGATACCGTACGAAAGAGCAGTCGGCCTCGTGCTTTCATCCCTTGCTCCGCTAGGTGCCCGGTATATTGAAATCGCATCGCGTGGTCTCACGGTTGATCGTTGGGCTGATGTATACCCGAAAAAAGGGAAGTACAGTAACGCGTTCTCCGGTGGTTCATACGGAACTCGCCCGTTTCTTCTCTTGAACTACGCTCCGACGATGCAGGAGGTCGGCACACTTGCGCATGAGCTAGGGCACTCAATGCATACGTTTATTGCTAATTCGAAGCAGCCGTTTCGGTACGCATCGTACTCATCAATTGTTGCAGAGACCGCGTCGAACCTGAATCAAGTTTTACTGCGAGCGCACGTACTTCAAAATGCCGACCGCGACACAGCGCTTGCGGTTCTTGATGAGACATTTTTCTTCGCCCAACGATACCTTTTTCTAATGCCAACCTTGAGCGAAGTGGAGAACACTCTTCATTCCACCTATGCTGAGGGTGGCGCGGTGAGTGCGACAGAGTTGTCGGCAGAAACGGTGAAAGCGTTTAGCGCGGCCTATGGTGATGCGGTTGAATTTGACCCAGCTCGCCTAGGAACGAAATGGGCCCACTTCTGCCACTTCTACATGCCGTACTACCTCATCCAGTACTCCATCGGTATCAGTGCGGCGATGGCGATAGGTAAGCGCATTTTAGACGGAGAGGCTGGAATCATCGAGAAGTATCACGCCTTCTTAGCTGCAGGTGGATCGATGCATACAGCCGATATTTTTAAGCTTGTCGATATTGATGTTTCCGCGCCTGAGGAGACCTTTCGTGGTGCAGCGAATGTGGTTGAGGGCTACGTAGAATTGTTGGAGGAGTATTCAACCTAATTGCGTTTGAATAGCGCCGCGCTCAGATGCGACGATCGATTTTTCGCCGGCCCGCGCGGAGCTCGAGGCGTCCTTGGGACCAAGAGTTTCTCCATGGATTGGGTCCCGATAGTGTTCTATTGACAGATCTTTTCCGCGAAGAAGTTGGCTGGAAACTATTCCGTTTCGGAGAAAAGATAGTTGTTGAGGCCAATGCATGACGACTATGCCACCTATGTTGGCGCGCAAGAAGCATTGGCTCTGTTTCAGTCAACCAGCCGAGATGCCATAGTGGGTATGTTGGAAAGCGGTGAATTAGATGCGAGGCTTAAAATCCAAAGGTTCATTCACACTCGCGATGATAAAGAAGGTCGAGAGCGGTGGAAAGCTCAGGTAGAAGCGTACCTGTTGGATGATTCATTCTAGCGCCGGTCGGATTTCTGAAATTTCAAGAGAGGTTTTCCTAAAATGAGTCTGGTTGAAGTAGATCAAGCTTCCCGATTAGTAGGTGAACCCAGCCGCCGCGTATTTTTCTCGGATGCGTGCATCTTGATCGTGTGGATTTCAGACGAGAACGAGCTACTCGGTTGTCAATTCGTCTATGACCGAGACCGTATTCCACACGCGGTATCGCTGCGGCCAGGGGACTCGGCGGCTGAGCATTTTAGCGTTTCTGACGGCGAAGGTAGGGCCGGTAAATCGAAGGAGTCTCCGATCTTTGGCGTGGCGCGGCATGAGGTGCCGGCTGATATCGTGCAGCGATTTCGTGCCGAAGCAGTCGATGTAGACGAATTGCTTCAGACCTTCGTTGTAAAGGTGCTTGAAGGGTTACTCAAAGAGGGGGCGTGTTCCCTATACTGTCGTCGACCGAATTGAGCGAATATGCCCATTCAGCGCTACCCGATCTCGCAGTTCCTGATCGGCGAGCGCCTTCGGAATAGTGCGCCGATAGTAGGCTATCAGATAGTCAAGCCGCTCTCGTTCGGTTGTCATTTCCAAGAGCTGCTGCCGCTGTAGTAGGTCGAGACCCGCGTTGTGCCCGAGTAGAAATGAGACCTGATCGTATTTCTCAAAGAGTGGCACTTGAATTTTACCCGTTGTGAGTTCAACTAGCTTGGTGTGCAGCGTGGCCGCAATACCAGCGCGACCTGTGTTCGGCGACTCGGTATCATCAAAAAAATCCACCGCCGCCACTGGGTATTCGAACCCTTTTCGAAACCCTTGGATACGGAACCTTCTTGTCGCATGAGTGAGGACATCAATCGAACCATCATCGTTTCGACTCAGAATTCGGCTGATGGTGGCCGAGCATCCTACGGTTTGACGGGCCTCTTTGGTTGCACAAAGAATACCAAACTCTTTGATGCAGGTACTCTGCGTAGAGTCGAGGCAGTCCCGGACCATTGCGAGGTACCGTTGCTCAAACATGTGGAAAGGAATGCGCTCGCCCGGAAAAATGACGCACGGTAGGGCGAAAATGGGAAGTTCCGAATCAAGCATCAGACAAGTATACCCCGTTGGTCATAAAAAATCACGCCGCGAGTGAGAGAACACCCGTATCATTTGCTTACCTGCCGGCGACTTTAGCATTACCGCCTGAAATGTCGCTCCCCGTCGCTCGGCTGCGATGTTTCCAGCCGAGCACGGGCTCAAAGTCATCCTAGGGCCTTCTTTTTCGGGACGTCCCGGGCATAAACCGCTTTCCAACGGCGGTACCGGAGCAACAAAATATCTCCAAGAAAGTAAACAACGACGCCACCCAAAATAAAGATCATCCCAATCCCTGGGCATGACTGGGCCATTTACCTGACCACACCACTGAGCACAGCAGCATCAACGTCGGCACTATGTACTGCAGGGTGCCAACGGTCTTAAAAGGGACATGCTTCATCCCCGCAACGAGGGCAACAATTGGAGCTGCTGTGACGACGCCCGACAGTACTAACAAAAAGTAGTCAGTCGGTAGCACGCCAGCAGGAGAAAAGATTGCCGACCCCCGCACAATCGGCAAAACAATTGCGAGCACGAAATTAAGCGTGACTACTTTCATCGGACGCCGGCTCGGGTTTTTGGTGAAGTGGGGCAGGAAGCGAAGAGGATTGCGAAAAACAGTGATAGTGAGCTCGTTCCCTATCAAATTTAGAGGCACTTGCCCAATTCGCATCTCGTCATGGCTCAGGTCGTAGCCAAGCCGATGCAGTTGGAGACTCTCGACCTTGCCTGGCCATTTTGAATCCTTCTCTGACGCCCTTAGACTCCTTGCTCGAAACGTACCATCCAGAGAATCGATAACCCCTGCATGCTGCAATGCTACAAGTGGGAAAAGGCGCAGGCCGAGACGCAGCACGAAAGGCTACGGCCGCCGCATAACTTTCGGTAACATCGAATTATGAGCTAATTCGAAAGATATTTCTGTCTTTAAATTTGGAATCGGTAGGTAGCCGCACGAGACAGGCGGTGGACGGGTAATTATAGCCAGTCACTTCTGTAGTTGATATTCTGGTTAACCTAGTCTACTATATATGGATGACTATCATTAACGTTTTCGAGGCAAAAACGACTCTTTCTCAACTCCTTGCGCGCGTTAGTCGAGGTGAGGAGATAGTTATCGGAAAACATGGGCAGCCCATAGCAGTCCTTGTCCCCTACAAGAAGAAGACAGGAAAGCGGAGGCTCGGGGGACTTAGAGGCACCTTTAAAATGTCGCCCGACTTCGATGATTATGTAAGTCCGGATTTCTTGCTGGGAAAGAGCACCAAATGAAATTACTGATTGATACGCATGTTTTCCTGTGGGCAATCTACTCCCCGAAACTTCTATCCAAGAAAGTTCGGGTGCTCTTGGAGGATCCGAACGTCGAAGTTTTCTTCAGCAGTATTTCAGCTCTGGAGATAGGTCTTAAAGTTGCGGTCGGAAAGCTGCAGGCGGACCTTGAAAAAGTGGTACAGGAAGCTGAGTCGATTGGATTTCAAGAGGCCCCGTTTCTTTCACGGCATGCGATTGGAATGCAAAAGCTGCCTCAACTTCATTCAGACCCCTTCGACAGGGCGCTCTTGGCGCAGTCTTTGTGCGACCAGAGCGCATTAGTGTCTAAAGATAGGGAGTTTGCGCGGTACGGTGTGGAGCTTATTTGGTAGTGACGAGGATGTGACACATGAATTCCGTACCAGTACTGGTAGTATAATAAGTTTGGAACATCTCGATCATCGTTTCGTTCAGTACTTCCATTCGTAATCACTTTTCGGTGAAATAAAATGCGCGAAAATTTCCGGCGTTTATTAGGGGGTTGGACTACTTGATGATCAAGCGTGACTATTTTCA
>JAYVGZ010000358.1:0-6142 GCA_043771805.1 Pseudomonadota bacterium | reverse complement strand
GATGCAAATCCGGGGTGAAAACAACTAAGCGTTCACAAAAGCGGACGACGGGCGACCAGCCCGTTGACCATGAAAGGCTCGCCTTCTGACTAAAGCTGTTCTCGTAAGGCCCTTGATTTGTGAATATAATACCCCTCGTGAACGCTTACGCCATTAATTGGGCCACCGGTCTCCAACTGGATCAGGTTTAACTCACTCGATCGTGTGGAGGTTTGGGAGCCTGGTCCATGTATTTTTCTCTCAGCGTCAGCCCAATGAGTTACCGCACCAAGCACGGCGATGACGAAACCAACAGTGAAGCTCACCGCCAGAAGAACTCGGCTTAGGGAGAATGGTGCACCGTGGTAGGCAAGGCCACCGAACGCTGCCGTCACTGGCTGCTCTGTCCTGATTGGAGGCGGAGCATCGAGGAGCCCGCCTTTGACCAGGGTGAGTCGCCTCTCGCCCGACACTGACAGGTCGCCAGCCTTCGGGTACTGCACTGCAAGTGCTTTTGTGGGAACTGGCGGGGCCGCCAGTAACGACGCATCAACGTCGATCATTGTTGTTACCGCAATAGCGGTACCGCGCAGGAGCCGCTTGAGTTCTTCTCCCAACTCGCGGGCACTTTGATACCGCTCCCTTGGATCTCGCCTGAGCGCCGTCGCGACAACGGCACTGATCGAATGAGGAATACTAGGATTAACTTCATGGAGCAGTGGTGCTTCGCAAGAGAGCTTGAGCACCATAGCGTCGTACATGCCCGAGGCAATAAATGGAGCGCGGTGAGTGAATAGCTCGTATGCTACAGCACCGATAGCGTAAATGTCACACTCTCTGCTGACAGTGCCGTGCTCAAGGTACTGAGGACTTAGATAGTCCATCGTTCCTACAAGCTGCCCACGCAAGGTTACTCGTCGGAAATCCGCGGTCCGTGCCACCGCGAAATCACTGATGCGAATTTCGTTATTCTCTGTTATCAAAATATTTTCGGGCTTGATGTCACGATGAATAATACCAGCATCATGAATCGCTTGAATACCCTCGCAGAGCTGAAAAAGAATTCGAAGCGCGTCATGTACATTGAATGTCGTGTGATCTCGCATCCAACGAACAAGATCGCCTCCCGATACGAACTCCATGGTATAAGCGAGGAATTCATCCTTCTCAATAAATTCATACGGTCGAATCACATTTCGATGATTTACCCGAGCAGATGCAGAGATCTCATTTTTGAACCGTTCCCTCATCTGGTAGGCGCCTCTCGATGCGGGAGCGAGCACCTTCAGAGCCACTTTGAGGTCAGGAAGCTGTACATGCTCGCAAAGGTACACCTCGCCCATACTTCCTCGCCCAAGGACTTTGATAATCTTGTGGCTACCTATTAAATCACCTGGGGAGAACGTTCTTCGAAGTGGACGCTCAGATCTGAGTCGTTGAACCCGATTCTCTCCAGGAGTTGTGGCAGATCGGGGGGCGCGCTGGAGTTCAGCGTCGATAGACTTGTTAGTGGGTTTGAAGCGAGAGGCTTTTTCCATAGCGAGACCAACCACGCGGCGAACGTTACTTCGTATCCGCAATAACCCTTAACAACCTTTCCGCAGCTCCGATGCGAATGATTCTGTTTTTTAAGAGGTGCATACACTTATGGTGAGCTTTTCGCGCAGGGTGACCTAAAGCGCCTACTAGATTCTCGTAGCAGGCGAATCGCTCACGTCTTTGCGGGCAGCCTTCAGGGTGGTAACCTCTCGAAGACATGGAGCAGTTTCACTTTACCCCGTCCCAACAGAGAATTGTAAGCGAGCTACTCACCATAGCTACGGCAGAGGAGAAGCTAGAGTTCCTGATTGATCGCACTCCCCTCTTGCCCCCACTAAGCAAAGAAGAGATCGCCGCGAGTGATAAAGTACCAGGGTGCCCCTCTGGCCTCTGGCTACTCGGTAAAGCTAGCGATGAGGGTTGCGTTTTTCGAGCCCATTCCGATTCTACCGTGGTGGCAGGTGTTGCCGGAATCCTGTGCGACCTGTACAGCGCGCGCAGCGCACAGGAGATTGTTTCTCTTCCCGACGCGTTTGTTAGGCAGCTCGGTATCGAGCAACTTCTTAGCATGAACCGTCGGCAGGCTGTGCGGCACATTGTAGAGTTCGTGAGGTCGTTCGCGACAGGGGTCCTTTGCCCTGTACGGTAGTACAAGCCAGTAAAATTTGCCCATGATCGCATACAATTTTTTCGACGCTCATAACCACCTCGCAGATCGGCAGTTTGACGGGTCGCGCAAAGTGGTACTCTCTGAGTGCGCGGCCTTAGGTATTGTATGTGTTGTCAATTCCACCCGTCCTAGCGATTGGCCGAGGGTCTCGGAACTGGCTTCTACCAGCGCGTCAATAATCCCCACGTATGGTGTTCATCCGTGGTTTGCGCTCGAGGGCTCAAAGCTTGCACTACAGCAACTAAGAGAACTTTTACTTGATAGAACATCGACCGTCGGCGAAATTGGACTCGATTATTCGCGTAGAGACGTAGATCGAGTGCTTCAAAAAAGTCTTTTTACTGCGCAGTTGAGCATTGCAGCTTACTTGAACCGATGCGTTTCGATCCACTGCGTGAAGGCCTGGGGAGATATGATGGCCCTGCTGCGAGGGAACGATAGGCCTCAGTGCGGTTTTCTCCTTCATTCCTTTAAGGGCCCGGTCGACTCAATTGCTCCCCTCGCCAGGTTGGGTGCGTATTTTTCTATAGCGGAGTCAAACTTTCCGCCGAACGACGAGAACAAGGAGGCTATGACGAGAAGGCTGGCTGTTCTCAGGGCGATCCCAGGGGACCGACTACTGCTTGAGACTGACGCTACAGGCGACACATCGGCAAACGGAATCACAGGTACTGTAGTGCCGAGCTCGCTTGTGTCGTTGTATCATAGAGTGGCACTTTTACGGGGAGAGAATCGTGAGAAGATGCAGCACGAGATCAATGAAAATGCCGCACGCCTATTCGGAGTGATCGACCAAGGGTAGCAACCCAACTTTAGCGACAAAGTGACGGCTCATTCACCGTGATCAATTTGACGACCTCTGATGCCGCGAACAATCCCATCGAACCGGTGACAAAAGAAGCAGTCCCGAGTCCGCTGTTACAGCTTCGACGATCCTCGTCAGCATTTTCCATGACCACGTCTACAGGACATTTCATTGACCTTCGTTGGGTTCTCTCGTCGTTTCTCTCGTCGTTTCTTTGTTGAGGCGCATACACACACGGCACCCGAAATTTCTTCCGTTCGCCACGAGGGAAATTGAAGTTCTGCCGGAGTCGTTTGCGGACATAACCAAGGAGTGGATCGTGAATCGTGAATGCAAGATCTGACACACGGAGAAGGGTTGGGTCGGCCCTGTCGCCCGCAGAGCCAGTAGTCACAATTGGTATGCCACGCGAAACGCACGTGGCGATAAGGAGGGATTTGTTCGTCAATCGATCGATCGCATCTAATACTACAGTATACGGGGAGGAGAGAATTTCGTCGCACGAGGTGCTCGTAAAAAATCGCTGCACTGGAACTACTGCACACTCGGGGTGTATCAACTGCACTCGCTCGGCGAGTACTTGAGCCTTCGATCGTCCGATACTTCCGTCAAGAGCGTGAATTTGACGGTTAACATTAGTAATGCACACATCGTCGAGGTCGACGAGGGTAAGTCGACCCACTCCACATCGAGCGAGTGCCTCTACCGCCCATGAGCCAACGCCGCCTAACCCGACTACGCACACGGAGGCATTACGCACCTTGAGGTGTTTTTCATCTCCTACGAGACGGCGGAAGCCGGAGAAACGATCGGTGTAAACTTCCATATGGTAGTGCCAAACAAAACGTCTTCCGGTTCGACGTGGCCAGAGTGTGCAACAGTATTGAGCGGCGAATCAATAGGAGCGGGCTCAACGCGAGCTTCTTGCTAAGACAATAGCGGTGCGACTTGGTATGTACAGTCGTATCTGTCCGTCACTTTCGTGCCTAAGAGATGTATCGATACGGTCGTACCCGCCTACATTCGACGAATCCGAACTTAAAGCCACTTCGTATGTGCCTGCCTGAGCAGGGATACATCGATCCGTGTACGAATTGGTCGGATGAAAATTAAAGACGAAAAGAAGCCCAGCCCGCTCGAATGCTAAAAGTACATCCCCTACATGCTCGAAGATTTTCGTTAATACACGATCCTCAAGAAAATGTGTCCTCTCTGCCAGTTCCATCATCGATTGGTCGAACAGAGCCAACTCTCCGAATCGAAGGTCAGGGTTGTCTCGCAGGCTCCACTGCCTCCGTGCATAGTGGTACGACCAACTGTTCCCTTCACGGGGAAAGTCGATCCATTCCGGGTGGCCAAATTCATTCCCCATGAAGTTCAGGTAACCGTGCCCGGCCGTGGAGAGTGTAATAAGACGGATCATTTTATGCAGGGCGATGGCTCGCTCGACTACGAGATTCTGGTCGTCTCTCCTCATGCACCAGTACATCTCCTTGTCAGCGAGCCGGAAGATAATTGTTTTGTCGCCAACGAGCGCCTGATCGTGCGACTCGCAGTAACTAATGGTTTGCTCGTCTCCCCGACGGTTTGTGAGCTCCCACCAGATATCTGACACATCCCACTGCTCGTCGGTGCGCTCTTTAATGAGCTTGATCCAGTAGTCAGGGACACCCATGGCGAGTCTGTAATCAAAACCTACCCCACCAATTTCTTCGGGAGCCGCAAGCCCCGGCATTCCACTTACCTCTTCAGCTACACAGATGGCGTCTGGCCTTATCTGGTGAATGAGCCGGTTAGCAAGGGTCAAATACACGAGAGCATCGAGGTCTACGTTGCCGTCAAAGTACCTTTCGTAGGAATCAAAGGCTCGACCTAGCCCGTGGTCGTGGTAAATCATGCTCGTAACTCCGTCGAAGCGAAATCCATCGAAGCGGAACTCCTCGATCCAATACCGGCAGTTGGAGAGGAGGAAATGAACAGTCTCTGGTTTCGCGTAGTCAAAGAGCCGAGTGCTCCAGGCCGGATGCTCGCCTCTGCCCCCTTCGTGAAAATAGAGCGTGGAGGTACCATCAATACGGCTCAAACCTTCAAGCTCATTCTTTACTGCGTGGGAATGAACAAGGTCCATAATCACCGCAATGCCGAGTCCGTGAGCCGCATCGATAAGAGCTTTAAGCTCCTCAGGCGTACCGAATCGCGAGGAAGGGGCGTAGAAATTTGACACTTGATATCCAAACGACCCGTAGTAAGGGTGTTCCTGGATCGCCATGAGCTGAATCGTGTTGTAGCCACCTCGCGCAATTCGCGGCAGGATCCGACTCATAAATTCGGCGTAGGTTCCTACACTCGGCTCCTCTTGAGCCATTCCTACATGTGCTTCATAGACGCGCGGCGCGCGTTCGGAGAGAACAAAGCTCTCGTTTTTCCAGATAAATTGAGAGTCGGGTGCCCATACCTGAGCACTAAAAATTTTTGTCGCGGAATCCTGAACGACTCTTCGTGCATGAGCGGGAATCCGTTCTGCGCACACCTCTTGATCCCCCTCCCGCCAGTATACTCGCAGCTTGTAGTGCTGGTTATCAGCGAAAAAATTGTGTGGAAATACCCCCTCCCAACTGCCATTACCGATCGGTGAAAGGCGGTAATCGTAAGTTTCCTGCCATGCATTGAAATCTCCGATCAGGTAGACCCGTGTGGCATTAGGAAGTCGCTCTCGAAAAACCCAGCCGGAGGCCGCTGACGATTCAGCGCGGTCTTCGTCACTCATGACTCTCGGCAAAGGGTGGAGTCCGTAATAATGGTGAGCAGAGGCAAACTCATAGAGAGAAGAGTCCCTTGTCAGCGCTGCCTGCCGCTCAGAGGTGAGCTGAAGTCGGTGATCAATCGGTACTTTGAAAGGTGCGAGCCACGGGTCAGATTCAACCAGTGGTACGTGTCTCTGCGGTTGCTTATTCACGAGGTGACCATACCACGTCTTACCCGGCACGAAACCCTCGGCGTATCCGGTGTCCGTTCACGGGTATATTCTTGTTCACAAATCAAAGGTGTTCCGAGAACAACTTTTGCAGTCAGGCGAACCTTTCGTCGACAACGAGCTGATCGCTCGTTGACTGTTTTTGTGAACGGCTAGTTGTTTTCACCCCGGATTT
>JAYVGZ010000357.1:0-9668 GCA_043771805.1 Pseudomonadota bacterium | reverse complement strand
CCTTAATCACAAACCGGGCCGTCAACCGAGCCACCATCCGCGCCAGATCTGCTTTCTCTACGGAAGCCAAAACCTCATTGAAATCCTTATAGGCATCCGGTGCCTCGTCAATCGGATACTGTCGGCAATTACTAATAATGTCACACCCCGCTAACTGCTCATCGACAGCGCTCTGCGAAAGCTCACGTGCGGCCCGCGATCGACTCATCGCGCGTCCAGCCCCATGGTTAACACTGTAAGCGCTCTTGGCTGCCCCCGGGGTTGCAACCATAACGGCAGAACCCGCGGCAGGATTTCCCGGGAGCAGTATCGGGTGTCCCGTACTCTCATACCGCCCCCCTTTAAGCCCATGATGCCCCGCTGGAAAAGCGCGGGTGGCTCCTTTACGGTGCACCCACGTCTTTTTGTTATCAACTATCTCTTCACGCGCAATGTTGTGGCTAATGAAGTAAACGAGATCCCCTTTCACACCTGGGAAGACCTGTTGAAAAGCTTCGAGTGCAAGCGCATTGATCATTAGGTGATTCAACGTTGCAAAATTGCTCCCAAGTGCGAGGTCATCGAGATAATTATTAGCTTCTGGTGTCCCCAGAGGGGCATAGACAAGTTCGCGATCTCCACCGGGCAATGGAATATCCCAATCAGAAAACTTTTGTTGCAAGGTCTTAAACTGTTGCTGCGCAAGATAGTACCCAAAGCCCCTTGAACCGCAGTGTGAGAGGAAGGAAATACACCCCTCTTTCAGTCCGAACGCTGACGCTACGCTTTCTGCGCCCGCCTGAATACGGACTGCATTTGCTTCACCGAAGTGGTTTCCACCACCGTAAGAGCCGAGCTGTTGCAGCTTAGTGTGAAGAAATTCTCCTCCCTTCATTCGTTCGTGATATTCGAAACGAGCGAGCAGTGAGTCGTGTGATTTATCGTGTCCCAAGTGGTAAGCATCTTCGCAGGCGAGTGCCCAGTGCAAGGGGATTCCCAGGTCAGTGCATACACCCTCAGAGGCGCCCTCACATGCAAGACGTTTTCCGGCTGCAAGCGTCACATGTCGGGATTTCTTTACAGATCGTTGACCCCTTCCTGCCCCCGTTGGTAGACGTTCAAGAAGAGCGGTTATTACAGCACGCCGTGCTTCGCGACTCTTGAGCTCTGTCTCAGGAAGATCCATCTGAAGAAGACTCATTGAACATTTAATATCAACCCCAACTGGACCTGGATAAACATGCGTTGGCGAAGACATGACGCATCCAACAGGGGCGCCGTACCCGGCGTGTGCATCTGGATTAAGAACAAGGTCTGTCACCCCAGGTGCGAGACGAGTATTAATCGCCTGCTGCAGGCACTTCTCATCAAAAGAAGATCGAATGGCTTCAGTTCCAATCACGGTGATTGGCTTTACCACTGACTCGGGGAGGGGCAGAAATCCTGTTGCTTCATCAGTCGCTATAATCTTGTTCATACTACCTCAAACTTAGTATACGCTTTCATTCATCGGATCAGGGTGGGGGCTCGCCCCCTTCCACACAACTTTCTACTTCGCCAGCGACACCAACCCATTCATCATTCCGTTGAGCCCGTCGAACACTGTGAGCTTTTACACCTTTTCACTAATATTCTCATTCGATTCAAGCTCTTTGAGCCGCAGCAGAATCGGATTGTTCTCGATCATCCTCGCTGTGTTGAGAAGAGAAGGCGTCGCCGCTGTCCCTTCACGGCGCCGGATATATGATGCTCAGAAGGTAAGAACTCGGATCGATAGCAATGGCGGCTAGCCCTGCCACATCGAAAACATAAAAAGAAAGCCAATCGTTCGCAAAATGAGGGCTGTGACCCCAAGTCGCACATGCATCGCACGGCGAGAACGATCGCCCTGAATCAGGCGGTATCCGAGGTACAATATCGGAAAATACAGGACAAGAGCTGAGCTGGAGAACCAGATGTGGGCCTGCTCAGAGACGGAGAGCTCAAACTTCAGTGCTGTCTGCACCGCGGAACGAGTTACTTGGAGATACAACACGAGTAAAATATCTGTGCCGATACCAAGGAGCATGAGGCGAATGTGCGTTTGGCGTTTACGGCGATTGAGGTACCCCATTGTGAGGGAGAGCCAGGCTATAGTTGCGACACACATGTAGGGGGTCAAAGAGATCTCCGATCATCGACTATTTCGGTTCGACCGGACCAGCCTGTGCAGTTCGGGAGTGACTCTGAGTAGCAGCACAACAACACCGAACTTTTAGGCAACGTAGCAGTATTCCCCATGGGGGCAAAGTATCAATATTTGAGTGTGCTTTGGTATGAGGGAGTAAGAAGGGCGAGAGCTACGAACGATCGTAGGTTCTTCTCAGCTCGCGCTAGGAGCCAAGGGCATAGAATTAAGCTCTGCTCGAACATGTGGCCACTTGGGATAAAACTTATCCATGAGGCGACGGAAGCGATCGTTGTGGGAACGTTCCAGCAAATGCACCAGTTCGTGTACGACGATGTATTCTAGGCAGTGTTGCCTCTTCTTGCCGAGCTCGGTATTAATTCGAACTGTTCTTGCTTCCGTATTACAACTTCCCCACTGTGTCTTCATTCTCTGCACGTAGAAACGCGCTACTGTAACTTTCAAAACGGAACACCACTTCTCAATGAATTTTTCAGCTTCTTGTTTCACTTGTTGTCGGTACCAAGCTTCAAGGATTTGCTCACGACTAGTGCGATCGGTGTTTGGTCGAAGGTGAATCGTTAACTTACGATTCTTAAACTGAACTAACGGTGGAGCATCATGTTCGACAATCTTGACCAGGTAACGCTTCCCCCAAACGTAGTGACTCTCTCGATCGAGATACTCTCGCGGGGTCTCACGTTTCTGCACTCGTAACTGTTTCTGTTGGGCTCTTATCCAGGGAAGTTTCGAAATCGCATAAAGGCGGATATTCTCTGGCTTCATTCGCAGTGGAGCGGCGATACGAACTCGCCCATTGGGAGGATGCACGCTAAGGTGGACATTTTTAATGTCCTTGAGAACCACGTCTACATCGATACTTCCGAGAACCAGTTTTATCATCGTTAGTACTCTTTCTGATTCTCGATGATGCGGAACATTGATTCAACTTTATCGTCGTCTTGAAGAATATCGAAGAGTGCAGACTTAACTACAGCCTCTTTGGACTGTACTCGTCTCCAACTATCCGGGCGCACTTTTCTTACTGTTTGGTCAACTCGCCGCGTAAGTGCCAGGGCCTGCTCCTCTCGGTACTCATAGGAAGGCGACGCTTCGCCGACAGGTTCCACCTCAACACGGCTTTTATCAAACTCTCTAATTTTATTAAAAATAGCTCGTTTTCCCAGAGAATCGAGCGCTTCGGGTGTATCCTCAGCTCGTCCTGTAGCTACTTTTTTGGCAATCTCCGCGATGCGTTTTAGATACTCCTCGTATTCAATCGCTTTTGCTCTTCGATCAGCGATCACCTCATCAAGCAATTTGGACATTCGCTCATAAAATGTTGGGTCGGTAACTGTATCGGTCACTATCTTTTTACGGACGTTATTCTCTATCGTTTCAGCAATAGTGTCTCTGTTCCCTTTGAGCCCAGCTAGTTTTTCATTGATTGCTGCGGCGATCCCTGTTTTGACGACCAGGTCTAGAAGACCAATATTGTCGAAGGGAGAGATCTTTCGGGGCTCTGTTGCCTCAATGTAGTTGTCAATGAGGTGCCGCATATCCGATTCGTACGGCTTAAGGTCGAGTGTCTCTCCCGCTGCAGCGCGAATAGTATCTCGAAGCTCTACATAGTGCTTCAAGAGCAATTTGATCCGGGTTACCTCACCTTCAGAATATCCGGCTTCCGGTAGGTCGTCTGCGATGTTGCCATAGGCCCGTAACAAAGCGACCGTACCTTTGTAAAGCGCGGTTCTTCTAGTCTTCGTTCTTACCGATGCATAAAATCAGTCCGATTGGCGGCTGTTCACCCTCGCGCAGTTCGTGCTTCTCCAAGAAACGGAGATACAGCTCCATCTGACCTTTGTATGCAGCTTCGAACTCGCCGATCTTAAGTTCGATCGCAACTAAGCGGCGTAGGCGTCGGTGGAAAAAGAGTAGGTCGATGTAGTAGTCGCGGTTATCGATAACAATCCGCTTCTGGCGGGCTACGAGAGCGAAGTCGGTACCAAGTTCGACGATAAACCGCTCCAGTTCAGATAGAATTGCGGATTCTAGGTCATTTTCGGTGTAAGTGTCTGCTAAGCCTAAGAAATCCAGAACGTACGGGTCGCGGAAAGCTAGATCAGTTGAGACCTTTCCCTCGCATCGTAGACGTTCAAGGTCATCCTGAATCGTTAGTTCAGGGCGCTTTGAAATGGCGGTGCGCTCATAGAGCATTGACTGGATTCGGTCTGAGAGCTGTCGGGTGGACCAGCCTTCGGTGCGGCACATTTCTGTGTAAAATTTGCGTTGTAGGGGGTCGTCGATGAAGATAAGGGTGCGAATATGGGTCCAGCTCAATTGTATACGCAGTGCGTATACAATCTGCTCATCCGGAAAAGCCTCCGCAGCGCGGAGACAATGTCTGAGCTGCTGAAGACTCCAGCCTTTTCCGTACTTCTCCGTTAGGATTGCTGCCAACCCGTTAAGTACTTCCTGGCCATAGGGGGCTCGTTCGCCGTCTAGTAAGTTTTCTTTGAGGAGTTTACCGACCTGCCAAGTTGATTTTATCCGTTACTGGTTGATGCGTGGTGGAAGTGAGAGGCTAAACAATAGCCTGCTCTGTAGTGCCCGCACTCCTAACCACCGCATCCCGCGCCTCTGTCTGCGCCCCAACCAACCTACACGCCCCCCATACAACCGCAAGCTGTGACAAAGCGAACGGCAACGAGCTCCACTGCAGTGCCCACTCAGACCCAAAGTACAACAAGACTATCAACAACCCGGCTCCCAAAAGTCGTCCAACGTTCAGGCTCAACTCTCGGTGACAGACGTATGTCATCCAGTGCTCCGGTCTTGGATCTCCCTGCTGTATGGCGGCGTACACTATCGGGTTTATTCCAAGCCAGAGAAGCGCCGTACCGAGCCCGTTTACCAACCCGTACCCCAACACACTTGCTGGTGTCACACCACAGCACAGGATCAGGGCTGCCAGTATCACGAGGGCTGCCGCCACTCTGAGAATTCCCAACCGAATGGCGGGCTTCCCAATATTTCTGCCGATCATATAGATCACAAACGCCGTGATCAGTGCGGCTCCGGATTGCAATCCGCCGAGCCCCGTTTCACCTCCAAACATCATCATCGGGAGGATAATTGGAATCACGCCCACTCCTGCGTCCGCAAACCCGCGGGCCACCATCACCACCGTAACATTATTCCAGAGCTTTCCCTTTGATGTACACCAAAGCGAGCCAGGAGGATTCGAGGAAAACGACAGCCGTCCTATTCGGAAGCCACCAAACACAAACCCCAGGAGGGCAAGAACAAGAAGCAGTACATAACTACTCCTTTCGTCAAAAAGAGCCGGCGCAAAAAACCTGGCCTGAATCAGGGTGCCAAAGAGAGCCGGCATCAGTACGGACATCGTAGTAAGGATCATCGTATCTAGTGCAAAGAAGAAATCACGTTCGTGATCGTGCGTCATATGAAGGGTGAGGAGGATTCGATTCGCCCAATACGTTCCGAGCGATAAACCCACGGCGATCCCGCCAATACAAACCCCGACAGGAGATACCGAGCCGGTCAATACGAACAGCAACATCGCTACGCCTAATCCGAGAAATCCACTCCCGTACATCACGCGTACGGGGAATCGTTTCAGAAGAATAGCATTTCCATAAAAACCCGTAGGGATGCCGAGGTAGAGACCAACATTAAAAAGTACAACAATAAGAGGATCGTGTACCGCGCGCCAAAGATAGGCGGAGCCGAACATTCCAACCAAAGGCCAACAGATCGCATAGACTAAAAAAGTGAGTAAGAGGGCTCGACCCGGAGCATCTATGCGCCGTATGTGGCGAAGTTCGCGAGCAATAAGAGTAGAAAGCATGTGATATCCATCACACAGCAGCGGGATAGCACACTGCTGTATACGATTCAGACGAGTCATTTCGTCGTAATTGGGTGTCTACGCTGATTGCGGAAAAACCCGCCAATCGGTGGGTTCCATGACGCATTTCGGCAGATGCCCGGGCGAAGCCTATCCTGTTTGATGCGCCCAGGTAAGGAGAGATTGGAGTTTCTTCGAAGCATTGATAATGCAGAGACTCGTTTGCTACGATTTGCATCGTTAATGATTGGGAAGACGACTTCATATGATTCGTAAGAACCTCGCAAAATACTCCGCTTTGAGACTGATGTGCCCTCTGCTTATCGGCAACGCGCTGCTTTCGGCTCAGTCATTTGCATGCCCCGCAGTCGCAAAACTTCCCGATTTTAATTGCGACGGAGAAGCCCGTGTTGTGGTCTTGGGTGACAGTCTCGCATTCGGTTTCGGAGACACCGTTAACGACAATAGAGGCGGGTACGTCCTGCGCGCCCAGCGGGCATTCCCGGATGCTACTTTCTCAAATTTTGGTGTCCAGGGGCTACAGACACTCGATCTTATACTCGATATAGAACGGGCCTTCGACGGGCGCGGAGATTCAGAGCTAGCGAACGCCTTGGTTAAGGCGGACGCGGTAGTGCTCGACGTCGGTCGGAATGACCGGTGGCTGTTTGGTCTCCCTGCGGCGACAAATAGAAACCTCAAACGCGCTTCCGCCTTGATCAAGAAGCATGTTACCAAGGTCACCGACACCTCGCCGCTTGTCATAACGGCGGTCATCATGTACCCGAACCGTGGCTCTCAGGGGCCGTGGGTAAAGGAGCTGGATGCTCTAATCTTGAAATCATCAACGACTGCGAACCCGGCGGATCTGCGATTCGATCTTGTGAGCAAAAGGTTACTTTCTGGGGATCAGGTTCATCCAACCTCAAAGGGGTACCAGGCAATCACGGCAGTGTTTGTGAAGTACCTGAAAAAGAACTACCCAAAGTACGCAGCGCTTCTTCGACCTGATGCCGACGAAGATGGTCTTTACGATGTCTTTGAGTCGAGTAAGTTCGGTACCGATCCAACAAACAGCGACACTGACGGCGATGGCATACCTGACGGCAAAGAGGCTCGCTTGCCAACACCCGTTGCTACACCGGTAGTAACACCGACTGCTACCGCGACGGCTACCCCGACCGCTACACCGGTGGTCTAACACCGCTTAGAAACTTACTGCACTTCTCCGCCACGGTCCGCGGAGAAAGTTTCTCGGCCCGGGAAACATTGTGGGCCAGCAACTTTCGGTACTGACCAGTCCTTATCAAACGAGCAATCTGCTCTGCCGCATCTTCAATCTTGATCGATTTGATACAGTTGACGTCACTGTAGGGGACCTTTACGACCTCCAGCTTCTCAGTGCGCTCCGCACCGTTCATCTCAATTTATGACAGGAATCGACGGGCGAGTGTGCAGGGAGCCGGAGTTCTCACCGGTACGAATCTTCCCGTGCAAGTGGTAAGCTGGACATTGAAGGTGGGCTGCATATCATTGGGCTCACTACCACCTGCATTCACAACGATGACGTGTTTTGCTTTTGCATCGCTCACCAGTCCGTAATCGGATACTACTTCTATCTTCGGTCCATTATTGACGAGCGAACACAGCTCCGCGATCCACCCTTCACTCAGCGGCGCACTCCCCGCAGAACTTCGACCTCCCAGGTAACCCACAACGGTGCCGGGGGCTACCCGTTTGAAAGTCTCTACCAAAAGACTCACCACGTGCGCAGGATCTCTCATCTCACCCCAAGTGGTATGCGAGCCGATGACCACTCGCCCTGATAATTCGTTGGGCGGTAACGAAGAGAAAAAACCGTGGGGAAGAGTGACAAGGCGTCGTTTTGTAACAGCGAGCCAGGGATCGGTACCGTGAAGAGGACCGAGCAGGGCAATTCCGAAATAATTCGGGAGCCCGGCTACTATCTCTACGACTCGCGGGTGATGAACTACGATTTCGTCCGGTCGATGGATTAAAACAAGAGTACGATTCGGATACTGGCTACTTCCGGCGTGCTCCAGCGTCGCAAGAATCTTTTCGTCGTCATCAAAGCTTTGAGGTGCCCCATGCAGCTGAACAATCGCGGAGGCTGCGCTGTCGAGAGGGACAAGGTCCCACCCGAGCTCCCCGAAACCCCGCGCGAGGATATTACTTGTATACCGGCGCAGGTTTTGGGCGCCAACGATAGCAAGCCGAGGCGTGGAGAACTCATCGAGCGATAGTGGGTGATCGTCCATACGTTGAAAACGGTTGGGGCGTGTCTCTTCTGCAACGAGATTGTCGTACCACACCCAGGAACCGATTCCACCTACCTCGCCTCTTCAGTAGCTTCCTCGCTGGAAGAAAGCCGCCAGTCACATACGCCTCCACGACATACGACTCCCTCAATGTCGAGGCAGTTGCAGGTAGTAAGATTTTCCACTTCGCACCCTCTCTCCTGCGCCGCCTCAAGCAGCTCTGAAAAATAGGTCCCGTCTCCCCCAAGGCGAATTGGCTTCGCAAATTGGCATCCACATCCAAATGGGAGCGAGGCCCGGCCGCAGTCAGCATCCGTGAGGCAGCTCCTTTGTTTAATCTCCTCCTCGCGAAGAATACTGAGTGCAGAGATGCATTCCTTCTGACCGCCGGATACCGGCACGAGTGAGGCAACTAACGGCCTGTCCTCGATATACTGGTCAAACGGTGCGCTCACCACACGAATTGAAAAGCCCCGATTCCCTGAAATAAGCCGTCGGGGAAAGCGTAGCCAAACAGAGTGAGGCCCCGGACCTGATAACCGAGCTACTGCTCCGCGAGCACCCGGGGCGTCGACGGTAATACCGGAGCCGTTAATTTCTTTACTGGCGACGAGTAGCTCACAAACCCTCGGGTCTCGAATGCTTCTTCTCTGCTTCAGAGATATCTGCACTGCCCCGTCAGGGGTACTCACGGCTCCAACAACACGAAAAATCCGAGCACATGCCCCGCGCGCAGAGACTGAGAGAGAGAGATCATCGAAGGGATTGGACTGTCCGGCGGCAGATGCAACCGCTAGTGGGAGAAAAATCTGTATCGAAAGAAGAGACACTGCGTAAATCGCTCCCTTCATTCGACCTGTTAAGACTCTACTCAAAGCTTCAATCACGGTATTTTTCATATACTACAACCTCACTACTGTTACCGATCTCTTTGGGCGCAGCTGCTCTTCAAGACGGCAATGTAGAGGGGATGAGCAACTTTCGAGCCACAATGATTCATCCATAAAGTGAGGTAGTTGCGAGTTGGGATGGAGAGGTTTGACTCCAATGACTACAACTCTAAAAGCTTAAGTGGAGCGTAAAACGACAACAGCCTAAAGGGACTGGGCGGTCGAAATACGCTCAACTAATTTTGCCCATACTTCGGCGATCTTCTCGGGACTAAAGTCCAAGCCGTCTACGACTATGTCTGCCGTCGTTAAGCATGGGGCGCAGAATTCTTCGTGCATCGGATGCACTGTAGCATTCCACTGGGCGAGCACGGAGGCCTCGGTCCGCCCCTTTCATTCACATCACGAATAATCCGGCGAGCAAGGCGGGTTTCATCCGGTGCGTACACAAAGATGCGAGTATCAAAAAGTTCAACGAGCGC
>JAYVGZ010000356.1:0-7900 GCA_043771805.1 Pseudomonadota bacterium | reverse complement strand
GTGCTTCCACCAGATACCCACAGAAATCTTCAGTGTTAGAGGCTCATTCATGATTGACGGAATAATTCTCGGGAAGGCTGCCAACGATTTTGTTCACCTTCTGCCAAGCATGGCGAATCGGCACGGCCTCATAGCTGGCGCCACTGGCACGGGAAAAACAGTAACGCTGCGCCTTCTTGCTGAGGCGTTTAGCCGCATCGGTGTTCCTGTCTTTATGGCTGATGTGAAGGGAGACCTCGCTGGACTGTGTCAGCCTGGAGTAGAAGACCAGCGGATCAAGGACCGAGTGACCAAGATCGGCCTTGAGTCATGGACCCCTGAAGCATTCCCGGTGACCTTCTGGGACGTATTCGGTCAGTACGGTCACCCTGTGCGAGCAACAATCTCTGATCTGGGCCCGTTTCTGCTCGCTCGACTGCTTAACCTCAACGACACACAATCAGGAGTTCTGAACCTCGTATTCAAGGTCGCCGACGACAACGCTCTACCCCTCCTTGACCTCAAAGATCTACAAGCAATGCTGCAGTTCGTTGGAGAGAACGCTCAGCAATACACCCTCAAGTACGGCAATGTTTCTGCGGCAAGTGTCGGCGCTATTCAGCGCGGAATCTTGACCCTCCAAGAGAGCGGCGGAGAGAGTTTTTTCGGAGAGCCTGCGCTCAATATCGATGACCTGATCCAGACCGATAGTAAAGGACGCGGGGTGATCAACATCTTAGCAGCAGAGAAGCTCATGCATTCGCCTGGCGTCTACTCTACGTTTTTGCTTTGGCTCCTCTCAGACCTCTTTGAGCGTCTTCCCGAGACCGGTGATGTATCGAAGCCGAAGCTCGTATTTTTTTTCGATGAAGCACACCTGCTCTTTGATGAAGCCCCAAAAGTGTTACTCGACAAGATCGAACAGGTCGTGCGCCTCATTCGATCAAAGGGAATCGGTGTTTATTTTGTCACTCAAAGCCCTCTGGATGTAGCTGACGGCGTACTCGCTCAGCTAAGCAACCGGGTGCAACACGCCCTCCGTGCGTTCACAGCAAAAGATCAAAAAGCGATTCGAGCTACTGCAGAGAATTTTCGTTCCGATAGGTCCTTCGACGTCGAAAAGGCGATCGGCGAACTGGCGATTGGGGAAGCGGTCGTGTCGGTGCTTGATGAAAAAGGTACCCCAACGTTTGCAACCCGCACTTTTATCGCCCCTCCGGTGAGCCGACTAGGAACGATTTCCGAAATTGAGCGAAAAACCGTCATGGAAGGGTCGATCGTGAAGGGGGTTTACGACACCCCGATCGACCGCCAATCGGCTTACGAACGGCTCTTAGCGCGAGCGCCCAAGGGTTCTGCACCGGACAACGATGAGGCTAGCACTGCTCAGGGTGAAGGGGGCTCATTAGCGAGCCAAGCAACTTCAATTTTTACCTCGGTTTTATCCTCGGGCAAATCTTCGGGTGGAAGGAGCCGTCAAGGCCCGATAGAAGCCTTTATTGTCAGCACAGCTCGGTCCCTTGGCGGTGGCTTCGGGAGACAGATCCTCCGCGGGCTACTCGGTTCTCTCTCGGGAAAGAAGTAGCCCGATCTGTGGATACACACCATGACTACAAAAGACCTCGTAATCCCCGAGCAGCTACTCGTTCGTCCAATTGGAATCATACGAACTGGCATGCGAGTGAAGTTTGCATCCCCGCACCAACCGAAAAATGCGGAAACCGAGCGGAATGTCATTCAACTAAACGCCAACGAGGGCTTTGAACTCGCGGTGAGAGATCTCGCGTCTTTTGACCGCATATGGATCGTATGGTGGTTTAATAGAAATAAAACCTGGCGCCCCTTAGTGCTCCCTCCCCGCGGCGCTGCAACGCGAAGAGGTGTTTTTTCAACTCGGTCACCACACCGCCCCAATCCTCTCGGCATCACTTCGGTGCCCCTCATCAGTATCGAGGGCCTGCACATTATTGTTGGTAATACGGACTTACTCGATGGCACTCCGATCTTAGACATTAAGCCCTACATCTCAACGGTTGATTCATTCCCCGAATCATCACTCGGGTGGCTCTCATCGGTCGAAGAGGCTCTGAAGGAACCGCCCCAATTTACGGTGCTCTACTCTGAGCTCGCCCAAGAGCAGTTCCAGTGGCTTTTATCAGAGTGGTCGATCGATTTTTCGCCCCGAGTTCATGAGATTCTGGAACGGGACCCTTCAGTCCACCGGACCCGCAGAATTAGGCGATATAGCGATTCGCTTCTCCAATTGGGATGCGGCGCCTGGAAAGTGCTCTTTTCAACGGATGGGCCCTTCGTAACCATTCAGGAGTTACTGTGCGGTTACCCGGATCGTTTACTCTTTGCAGGGGAGAATGAAACGATTCCTGACCAAGCAGCGCAGGTCGCCTTTCGCGCTAAATGGAGTGTCGCGTAATTTTTATTGTCATTACGGGGTGTTTTCAGTGCAGTATGGAGGAAGATAGTGGTGTTAAAATATACTTTCCGGGCCACCGAATATTGTGCCATGGTCATCCAAGTGAAGTCCTTTTGCACGAGCGGCTAAGTAGCAATTTTTTGGATAGTTCGAAATGACGACTTCTAATGATGTAAAGCGCCTAGCCGCCATCGCTCACAGGTTTTCGGAGCGGGAGGGTGAAGCCGCTTGGATAGAGGTAGGAAATTCGAGATTCGCTGGCAATGCAGGCTAGCCAACAACATCACAGAAAATTTGCATATCAATATTTCCACCGCAAACGAGAACTACGGTGTTTAGATCCCGGTACCTGTCTCGCTCCTTAAGATAACCAGCAACAGACAGCGCGCCCGCACCCTCGACAACCTGTCGATGTTCATAGAACAGGTATTTCATCGCGGCTCGTATTTCGTCCTCTTCAACTAAAATCCACTGGTCTATAAGAGCCCGGCACAGGTCGAGGGTTATCGAGCCCTCCTCCAATGAACCCGAGGTGCTATCAGAGAGGGTCGCGGTAATTCCCCGAAATTCATGCGGCGTGTTCGCCAACTCGTCAAACATCGCAGGAGAGTTACTCGGTGAAACAGCAACCACCACTATCGATGGGTTAATCACCTTGGCATACGCTGCCACACCAGCGATAAGGCCTCCGCCTCCAACTGCTACGAAGAGCACATCCATCTCAGGTAACTGTTGCGCGAGTTCTAGAGTGATAGTGCCCTGGCCGGCGATAACGTCAGGATCGCTATACGGCGAGATAAATACACGTCCCTTTTTTTCAGCAATTTCGAGCGCAAACGCCTCACTTTGGGCGATATTTTCACCGGCTACAATAAGTTCAAGTGGGTACCGTTCTAACTCTCTTTTTTTGGCCGAATCAATCGTAGTCGGAGCGAGAATTGTGGCACCAACACTAAAGTGTTCTGCGGCATACGCCAGTCCTAGCCCATGATTCCCAGATGAGGCGGTAACTACCCCCGCCGCTCGCTCTTCATCAGTGAGAGTAAGTATGCGATTTAAGGCCCCTCTTACCTTAAATGAACCGGTTTTTTGCTGATTCTCAAGCTTGAGCCATACGGTTCCTTCTCCCACTTCAAGTTGCGGGGCAGGCTCTAAACTAGTCTGACGGATGTAGGCGCGAATCCGAGATTCTGCAGCACGAACCATTTCATGACCGGAAAAAAAACGTGTCGGACGAGGGAAGTTATTCATATAGCGTTTTCCAAAAGTCCGTAGCGAAATCCCGGCTTTTGGAAAACGCTATCGATTCGCGAATGCGAATCAAAACAGTAACCTGCGGATGCGAATCAAAACAGTAACCTATAGTGATTTACGGCAGAAGCCTTGCCAGTTTCACGGGCACGGACTTTTGCAAATCAATATAGCGCTCCAGCGGTGCCGTAGAGAGTAGCGCCGAAACATGAAGTTATCCAGCGGCAATCCGACTACCTCCTATAAGCGTAAGATGGATTTTTACGGAACGCACATGACGGAACAGAAAACTCTCTCCCAATCTTCCTCTCACCAAGTGTCAGCTCCTAAACCCCGATCTTCGGGCTCACGCATCAACATATCGCAGAGCCTCGCCTATGCTCGGGCTGGTCGGGTAGGGTCACAACCTGAGGAATCCAATGGTCGCAGAGACCTCAATCAACCGCCAACGAGTGCCGCGCCGGCGCCCACGCCCTCTCCAAAAATAGATCTCGCTACCATATTCTCGAGTGTGGATCTTTCGCCGACTTCTGCTAAGGCGCAGTATTTAAATCCGCCGCCGCCCAAAAAACCTGCACAGGTGTCTCCAACTTTACCGACCCAACCCTCGGTTGCAACGCAATCCTACACCCCAGCACCCGAAACAGGGCTCTCGGTCGAAGAAGAGCTATTCGCGCTCTCTCAGTCGCTCAGGTCTCACGACTCTGATGACCCCGATGCCTCCGAGCATGAAGCTGCAGCTGTCATGCAGGAGCTGATTTCATTGGCAGACAAATACGTGCGGTTTTTTGAACAGCAGGGTGGCGACAAATACACCCCTGAATCGCGCGACGCGAAAATAAGAGAACTAGCCCGCTTCTACAGCGCTCCTTCTCGCAAAGGAAGACTTCAAGCCTTAGTCAACGAACTCTAACGAATTCATTAGCATGAGGCGCTATTGGCACACTGCGTAGCGTCCACTGGCCCGTAACAGGTGCCATCCATGTTGAATATGATAGCACTGCTGCCAGACGCAGAACGAGCCAAGTTTGCCACTGCACTACCGCCAACTGGTGTCGCTGCCCCACAACCGATCCCCGAATAGTAACGAGCCGCCCAACCAGCACCCTTCGCATACAGACCGAGCTGAGTGATCACCGTGCCATTCGATGCCATCACTTGAACGCAGGACGACGGGTAAGGCCCAGGAGCCCCCAGTTTTAAGATAAGCCCGATAGTTGTTCGTCGAATATCTGTGAAGTGATCAGAGCCTCTGGTCTTGTAGATGTATGAGCCCGGCATCGGAATAACCTTTGAGCATTTCCCAACCGCTCCCCCCGGTACCGTTGTGTCAGTCGGTGATGCTGGTGAAGTTCCGCCAACCGCACCCTGAAAGCCTCCAACAGTTTTGATATTAATTTCATCCACGAGCGTTCCATCGAGCGCTACCGACTGCCGAATCTCTCCGTTAACAGGGCTAAACACACCCGCCTCAGAGGAGCTCTGGAATGAGAGTTCAAAGCCGGGGGCATCATTGAAATCTCCCACTACCGCATCACCATCACCCTCAAATGCTGCATTGCCAACTTCAACACCGGATAACGAGAAAACGCGAACTGCCGTAGCGCCGTTTTTCACAACATTAAATCCGACCAAATCCTGCCCACTCGACTGTCGAACGGCAAACGGTCGCGGTCGGTCACCCGTTGAGGCAAAGGGCGGAAGACGAGTGAACGTTCGAACTTCTCCCGTCACCAGGTTGCGCATTCGAGCTTGAGAATTTCGTCCAGCTCCCTTCCCTAAGACTCCGATCCAATCTTGCGCAGTCCCATCGGCTCGCGCAAAAAAAACGCGATCTCCGCTCTGCCCAAATGCAAATGACGTCGGCTTTGATTCTGAGTCTGTAAAGGGATTGTACAACACCTGCCAAAGCGCTCGTCCGTCCTTAAGACGAACCACAATTGCATCCGCAGTTCCGTCACCGTTGAAGTCGCCCCCGGAAACAGCTAGGTCGCCTTTCTGACCGAAGGTCTTCTCTAGAAGACCGCCGTCTGCACCAAGTATCTTCCACACCAATTCGCCGGTTGACTTGTTGAGGGATGCAACTCCGATCTGACTACCAACACCAAGCCAAGGGGCCATCGCGATCATGTCATCAGAGCTGCCCAACGTTCCAAGCTCGGATATCTGCTGAGTTGATGAGAGCCTCGCCGACCAGACCAGCTGCTTTGCCGAAGCTGTCTTAACGGAGGTAACATCAGAGATCCCATCACCGTCAAAATCATTTGGAACCGCATATGCAAGCCCAACGCGCAGGGAAGGAGAGAGAAAAGTGACCGCTGCAGTCAGGCAAAGGGAGTAGACTAAGGATTGTGTTCGCATATATAACCTACGGACCCTAACTGTGTTCTATAGTGATTTACAAAAGTCCGTGCCAGTAAAATTGGCAAGGCTTTTGCCGTAAATCACTATAGGTAATTGTTCTGATTCGCATCCGCGAATCGATAGCGTTTTCCAAAAGCTGGGATTTCGCTACGGGCTTTTGGAAAACGCTATAGACAACCGCACAAAGTATCTAGCCTGTTTGATGCTAACGCGGAACTAGGAAGTTCTGGTTTGACGGCACTTTTTATCTGCCTCTGCGGACTCGACCCCCGGTCCCCATTCGATTAAGGTGAGAAGGCTGTAACGTTGAGGGGGTTACCATGCTTTTTACCGTACTTCGCTGGCTTGCCGTGCTTCCTGTGCTCGCTGGGCTGTTCTTCAGCTTCATTACCATTCAGTTTACCGCAAGAGCCGAAAGCGTTTCGGCAAAGGTCATCCCTTCTGACCCTTATCGTGGACCCCCTAAGGCCCCCCAGGGAATTCCAATAGTAGTTCAATTTTTAGCCCCTGACGGCTCAGAGCATATCGCAACTCTAGGCTCTCCATTTATGCGGCGTCTAAAAGATGGCGACTCCCTCACTCTTCTTGTTGATCCACGCGATCGCAACTCTGTACGCGCCGCGTCTCTGGCTGATTTATGGGGATACCCATTAGGACTCCTTTTCGGGGGGCTAGGCCTGTTCACCGTTGCTACCGCCGCGAGAAGGGTAAAACCTTCTTGGGATACGGCATGAAGAAAGGGAACGCCGACCCAGCTCGACCCCGCGACCCCGAGACGGCGCACAGTACGATCCTTCACGATTCGGCGTGTGCCAGCGGACTTCAAAGCTATACAGATCCGGAAACGGGTCTCGTGGTCTTTACCCGGTTATTTCACCTTGCGCGGGGCCATTGCTGTAAGTCCGGCTGCAGGCACTGTCCGTACGACGAGGCTTCAGAGTAAACTCGTCCTTCAAACCAGATTCAACTCGTGCCTGAGGCGCTCTACGGTTGTGGGTGATATTCGGCAGGTTGTATTCAGCCTAAGAGCTAGCTAGGGTGTTGCGGTATGACATCGCAAGAAATCACCCCTCCCCTTTTTCGACCCCATGAGCAGCAAATACCAAAAGGGTGGATTATCCCAACCCGAATATTCGTCTGGCTCACAGTTCTCGCCGTGCTGTATCTCTTACGGTCTTTCTCTCTCTTGATGTTTCTCACCTTTATTTTTTCCTACATACAAGCTGGTGGTGTCGAGCGCCTCAAGGCGCGGATTCCATATCGGCCACTTCGCGTCATACTCGTTGCCTTGTGTTTCTTGAGCCTTCTCATTGCACTGTGCAACTTTTTGGCACCACGTGTGCAACAGCAGGCCGAAACATTTGCTAAGCGGTACCCAGACTACCTTCACAACCTCGATAATTCTCTAGTCACGGCAGCAGCGAAGTATCCCGTTTTAGAGCGAATGTTCCCCCAGATCGCAGAGTTCCAGAAGATGGCTCCAACGCCGCCTGAGTGGAGACTTGAGACTTCGGCAAGCTCTCGGATAGTTCGTGATATGCTCGGACTCGAAGCGAGTGAAGATGCTCCGCGACGAACATCTCATGTTGTCGAGCAGCTCAAGGAGGTCTTCTCACGAGTGATCGCAAGTGTCTCTGCCTTTCTCCTTTCGCTGCTTTTCTCGTTTCTCATCGTGTGGGATCTACCCCGCCTCACCACCAGTGCCATGGCACTAAGGAACACGAAATTACGGTTTGCATTCGACGAGGTAGCCCCAACAATCGTCTCGTTCGGTGGTGTTCTTGGTAAAGCCTTTGAAGCACAGCTGGTGATTGCGTTTCTTAACACTACCCTGACCGCCCTCGGCGTGTGGGCGATCGGGCTTGATGAGAGCAT
>JAYVGZ010000355.1:0-6870 GCA_043771805.1 Pseudomonadota bacterium | reverse complement strand
GAGTCAGGAAAAATTCGGGTATCAGGTGAGCCTTCTCTACGGCCTGTTGAATCCGTAAAAGCCACAAAGATAGAACCATCTCTTTCGTCCACTTCTAGATCTTCTGGTCTTGCCGAGGGCGTTCCTCCTACCGCATTTGCCATCACGAATGCGTCGATAAGAATCACTCCCTGTTTGTAAGAGGCGGAGTCACCACGGAATGACTCCGGTACTCTGATCAAATCGCCCAGCGTTACATCATCGAAGCTCTTCTCTGTGAATTCTTCGATCGAGGTCACGTATGCCGCTACTGACATGTGCGGCATCTTACAAGTCGACGAACCTACCGAGGCGAATCCTCCATCGGGCCTCCCAGGAAGATGCATGTGACCTGAAGCGCAGTGTTGCGGTTCAGGAATTACGAGCGGCGTATCGGGAGTCAGTGGAATCCAGTCTCCGGTAAAGTCACTCGTGAAGCGAGCTACAAAAAGAGTGCCCGTCTCGAACAACGAACTATTTCTTGGATCTGTCGGCTTTGCAATCTTTGCGCTGCTGACATACTTCCACACATGCCCACCGCGCCGATCATCACCCATGTAGGCAGCGAGCTGCTCGCCTGAACGAGCGCGAATCGCCACATTCTCATGGCGGAATCGCCCAAGGGCAGAATGCTTTAAAAGCGCTCCAGTCTCAGGAAAGATTTCACAAACCCAGCCAAGAGTGCGAGGGTCAGGCGGATTCTCGAGAGCCTCCGAAACACCCATCCAAGCTATCGGAAGACCGCGCTGTGCGTCGCCAGTTTCACCCGAAAAATGCACAAGCGCTCGGGAATCTGACAGGCCCTCTGGCCCTACCTCTTCAACAACAATATCTTGGTAGTTCTCCTCACACGTCAGCACTGTCCCCCAGGGGGTGACACCTCCTGAGCAGTTACAAGCGGTTCCTGCCGGAGTCCCAATGAAATGTTTCGCAGCTCCTGTCATTAAAAGAGCAGCCTTGGGGGAAATATTACTCCTCGCTGCAAAGCTTATTCGCTTGTGATCTTTAGAATCGCGAACGACCTCGATGGTGCCATCGTCTCGCTGCCTTACGTGCACAATAGAGACACCAACTTCACAGAGCGATGCGAGAGCAATCTCACTCGCAGCCGCAACCAGATCCTTCGCTGCCGCAGGTGGATGGGCTAGGTCAATCTCTTCTGAATCGTGTACGTACCCCTTGAATGAAAGGAACACTTCCTTCGACCCTTCTTCGAGCTTAACGCAACTCAATTCAGGGAGAGGCGTTCCGTAAACCTCAGAATATCCGTGTGTCCACGGACGCGCAGACACGTACTCATGATTTACTACAAGAAAAAACTCATTCGTTCGACCAGCACGCGGTACGAGAGCGGTATAATCACAGTTGTAGCCAAATCGGATGCACCGGCTTGGCTCGTTTTCAGGGCCAATCACTTCGCCCCACGAGATAACACTCGACCATGTGTACTCCTCCGGTAGAACTAAAGTGTCCTGGACTTCAAAGGTGCTTGAGGCCTCAGTGCATCCCTTCACGCAGGGCAGCGGAACGGGGTATGCTAGGGGTCGCCAGCTCCATCCGCCGTCACTGTTACCTTTAGATATCGGAATAATTCTTGGTGGCACACACCCCAATAAAGGAAAAGTCATACCGCCTAATCCCACGATACCCGATGCGCCAACAAACGAGAGAAACGTACGGCGCGAGAGTGAAGTCAATGCTGGTCCGACGAAGTTAAAGGTAATAGACTCGCGGAATAATGACTGGGCCTTTGATGTCACACAAGAGTGCGGTAACAAACCCGTAGCACCAACAATCCTACCTGCAGTATGGTGAAGTCCTGATGAATATTCTCAACCTAATTGGAAATACCCCCCTCTTGGAGCTCACAGGGCTTGATACCGGATTGTGTCGGCTTTTTGTGAAGCTTGAGTCCATGAACCCAACCGGATCCATCAAGGACCGCCCTGCCCTTGAGATGGTCAACGATGCAGAGGCCCGTGGGGTGCTGAAACCAGGGGGATGTATCGTTGAAGCCACCGCTGGAAACACAGGGCTTGGGCTCGCGCTCGTGGCTTCTCAGCGAGGATACCGCACTATAGTTGTAGTGCCGGATAAATTTAGCCGCGAGAAGGTGAACTATCTCCGAGCTCTCGGATCTCAGGTTGTAATGACTAGATCCGATGTCGAGAAGGGGCATCCCGATTACTACATTGATAGGGCTAAGCGAATAGCGCAGGAAACTCCCGGAGGGTGGCACGCTGATCAGTCAGGAAATCCGGCAAACGCCCGCGCGCACGAGCTCACAACAGCGCCCGAGATCTGGGAGCAGATGGAGCACAATCTTGATGCTATTACTGTAGCGGTCGGCTCCGGCGGTACGCTAGGAGGTTTAACAAAATTCTTCTCTCGCGTTGCACCGCACGTTGAAATGGTGTTGGCCGATCCAGTGGGATCAATCCTCACCCCCTACATTAAAACCGGCAAAATTCCAGACACGGTGGGGTCATGGATTGTTGAAGGAATCGGAGAAGATTTCCTCCCGCCGATTGCTGATTTCTCTATGGTGAAGGCGGCGTATTCAATCTCTGACAAGGAAAGCTTTGTTACGGCGCGAGAAGTAAACCGAATCTGCGGTGTTATGGGTGGTTCTTCCGCAGGCACCCTCGTTGCTTCAGCTTTACGGTACTGCCGTGAGCAGAAAATCGCAAAGCGCGTAGTTACCTTTATCTGTGACTCGGGAAGTAAGTATCTCTCACGAATGTACAACGACTCGTGGATGGCAGAGCAAGGCTTTATTGAGAGAGATAAGTACGGCGATCTGCGAGACCTGATCAGCCATCCGTACTCGCAGCACGTCGTGGTAAGCGTAAGCCCGTCAGATAAACTTAAAAGTGCCTACGCCCGTATGAAATCGTATGACGTATCCCAGCTTCCTGTCCTAGAGAACGGGAAACTCTTAGGAGTGCTTGACGAATCAGATCTGTTGCTCGCGTTACAGAGGGGAAAAGAGACACTTGAAAAAAGTGTCGTTGAAGTGATGACTGCAAAGCTTACCCTCGTAAAGCCATCAGAATCACCGGAAAGAGTGCTCGAACTCCTAAAGCAGGGGCTTACTGCGATTATCGCTGATGACGCCGCATTTTACGGTGTCGTAACAAAGATGGACATCATCGAGTACTTGCGTCAGGGGCAATAAGAATGAGTAAAGGGAACTTAATTGATCGCAAGCTCTCAACCCGAGCAGTTCATATCGGCTCTGAGCCTGATGTAAGTACTGGCGCCGTTACGACTCCGATCTATGCGACATCTACCTATGTTCAAGAGAGCCCGGGTATCCACAAAGGGCTTGATTACGGGCGAAGCCATAATCCAAGCCGCTTCGCTCTTGAGCGTTGTGTGGCAAGCCTTGAGTCTGGTGCACACGGCTTTGCATTTGCTTCTGGCCTCGCTGCTATTTCGACGATCCTTGAACTCTTGCCGGTGAACAGCCATATCATCGCGATCGATGATATTTATGGTGGCACCTTCCGCCTCTTTGAGCGTGTGAAAAAACTCTCTGCTGGGCTCTCAGTGAGCTACATTTCCTCATTCTCGGATCCGGCTGTGGCAAGCTTGGTACAACCAAATACTCGGATGCTTTGGGTAGAGACTCCTACGAATCCGATGCTCAAGGTCGTAGACCTCGAAGAGGTAGTGAAGTTTGCGCGCGCGCACAATTTGATTGCGGCAGCCGATAACACCTTTGCTTCACCTATAATTCAACGTCCACTTGAATACGGTTTTGATATCGTAATGCACTCGGCTACCAAATACCTCAACGGCCATTCAGACGTTATTGGTGGCGTTGTTGTTGTGCGCGAAGATGGCGAGTTAGCTGAGCGTATGCGCTTCTTGCAGAATGCGGTCGGCGCGATACTTGGACCCTTCGACTCCTTCCTCATTCAGCGCGGAATTAAGACTCTTCCAATTCGGATGCAACGACACTCCGAAAGCGCTCTTGAGATAGCTCGTTTTCTTGAGAATCATTCGCGAGTAAAGAGAGTTCTTTACCCTGGCCTGCCGAGTCATCCAGATCATGCGGTAGCAAAGCGACAGATGGAGCTTTTTGGAGGAATGATCTCAGTCGAACTTAACGCTTCACTCGAAGAAACGAAAACATTCCTTAAACGGGTAGAGGTGTTTTCGCTAGCGGAAAGTCTGGGCGGAGTTGAAAGCCTTATTGAGCATCCGGCTATTATGACTCATGCAACTATTCCAGCAGAAACCCGTGCGTCTTTGGGGATTACGGATGGGTTTGTGCGGCTTTCAGTTGGGGTTGAAGACGTAGGAGATCTTCGTAGAGATCTCGAATTCGCCTTGAGTTAGAGGAAGCTACGAGGGATTTTCCCCTTAGGTAAGTGCACCGTAATGTCGCTCATGGGCGTCTAAATTAATGCCGATAGGAGTAGTAACAAATTCAATCGCCGGAGGAGTGTATGTTTTCAGACCACCTCAGCTGCGACACGGTACCACTAGCTTTTTCACTAGGAACTGCTCCGGAATCCCTTCCGCCCTGGGCACCTCCACATGCGCAATTACGTCTTGGAGTACTGGAGTGCTCGCAGTTTCAGTCTTCACAACTCTTGGCCGGGTGGCAGGGTTTCTCTCAGATAGCAGATCGTGATTTCAAGGACTTTCTCAGCGCCCCTTTTGATGGAACAAGGCGCGAAGATCATGATCTAGCTTTAAGAATACTCTCTGACCTTTTTTTCGAGCTCGTGGGACATTCCCTCGCTAAGTGCACTCACACCGAGATTTGTTCGATAAGTGACTACAAAAACAAAATACGACACCTCGAACCCGATCAGTCCAAGCACGAGGGCCTCTCTACCACGGACGGCTGCTTCGTGGGTGGGTACGCCGTACTCATCAAAGGTGCCCGAGGACAAACAGATTCTACATCATCTCAAAAGTCTTGGTCGTCTATATTGAGGTGCGCACTGCATGAGATCGGCCACCGAGTCTTTTGGCCCACTGAGAAAAACTACATCGCATCAGAGCTTGCTGCTGAGTATTTCGCCTACTGCGCCTGGAATAGATTAAGGTGCGAAGTCCTAGCCACAAAAACTGACATTGGACTTTGTCGAGCATCGGGGGATGTGAACTATCGGAAGATTTCGCTCGCAGCACAGCACCTGGTAGGTCTGTCAGCACTATCGTGTCATCGCGTCGACCAGTCGGAGTACCGCGACGAAGCTTGACGATGAGAGGGTTTCCGTACTTGCTCTAACTTCACATGGCAACCGGCGCAGTCAATCTTTGTTCATTTTCAGTACGGTAAATTGCGAGAATAGTGGGCTGATTTTGTGGTGCACGGAACGCTAAGCGCCCTAAATGAATCTGTTTTTTCGCCACGATCATTCGAACAACTCGAAGCATACCGGCTCGTAAGAATAATCTAAGGAAGAACGGAGGCTTGAAAGGATCAAAAAAGCCACGGATCGGAGAGTTCTACCAAAAAACGCCCGACACTCATAATTGAGTCACCATTACTCCCGCAGAGACCCTTTATGATCTCAGATAGCAGCTCTTCACGGACATCAATACTTGCGTCAATGTTGAACGCAAGCACATCAAAGCTGGTCTCTGCAACCGAACTGCTTTCAAGCGGCCTCAGAATCCTCACTACCTCAGACGATGCAGCAGGACTTTCGCTTTCGAAAAAAACGGCAGCGGATGGAGCCCTTTACCGCACGGCCATGGGTAACATCAATTCTGGACAGTCCCTCGTAAACGTCGCAGCAGCTGCGATCAATGCGAAGGAACTCGTGATGACCAAACTTCTTGAACTCGCGCAACAAGCGACGAGTTCTTTATTAACAACCACGCAACGCCAGTCTCTCAACTCTGAAGCGCAGTTACTTAAAACAGAGTACGAAAGGATCAATTCGACGGCTTCATACAACAATAGAGCTATTCTGACTAACCCTGCGGTAAGTACAACAGTGCAAACAGGGCCTCAAGTCAACGACCGAATACAGTTCACGGTCGGAGAGGACGTTGCATCCGTTTCCTTCAATTCATCAGTTTATGGTACTTCCTTCGACGGGACCTTTCAGGCGCGAACGACGCAGGCCTCGGGTGCTGCGGGATCGTCTAATGCGTCTCTAGCTGCTGCGGATCTGAACGGGGACGGAAACGTGGACGTCGTGACGAGCAAAGAAGGCTTTGCATACATTCATTTAGGCAACGGGAACGGTACCTTCACCGTTGGAGTGAGTGTAGCAACCAATGGGAGTGGCGGTAGCCTATTCTCTCAAGATGTTCAACTCGGCGACGTAAATGGTGACGGCAAATTGGATATCGTAGCGACGTCTTACGGGGCCGGAACCACCGGCTTAATATCGGTACTTCTCGGGAACGGCAACGGTACTTTTGGTGCAGCCGTGAACACCAGTATTACTGCCCCAAACTATGCTCTAACGCTCGGCGACTTTAACGGCGATGGCCGTCAAGATGTAGTAACAACCGATCCACTGACCGCAACTGGCACAAAAGTGCTCATATCAGCAAGCTCCGGCAACGGAACTTTCACGAGTATAATAGCTATTACTGGAAGCACTTCTAGTACCACTCTCGATTCAGCAGATCTTAATGGTGATGGATTCGAAGATCTCATCGTCGGCAATTCCGCCAGCACTCAACAGATTTACCTAGGAAACGGTAACGGAACTTTCAAGGCAGTTATAACGCTCGCTGATACATACGGCTACGGCATTACAGCTCGCGACGTTAACAGTGATGGCGTCCCCGATCTTGTTGGCGGGAGTGGGTCGACCTACGGAGTTTTCATCGGCAACGGAAACGGCACCTTTAAATCGGCGCTCACGT
>JAYVGZ010000354.1:0-2113 GCA_043771805.1 Pseudomonadota bacterium | reverse complement strand
CAGCTCGCCATGGTCACAAATCGGCCAGATGGTATTTGCGGTGCCATCAACTTATTCATCCCTGTAAGCAGCTCATCTGGTTTATCCTTCCCGACAGCTGCCATTGCTAGCTTCGCCATACTCCCGACGAAAGCAGCACCGAGACCGTGCCCTGTAGCATCCGCTATCTGCACGGCTATCTTTCCGTCAGCCGTTTTATTAGCAAAGTACCAATCCCCCCCCACCTCCTCTAGCGGCTCGTACGAGACCGCCATCTGGAATCGCGGGTCTGAGGGCAAATGCGCAGGGAGTAGACCGCGCTGTATGCCACGGGCCTCTTCAAGCTCACGCCGAAAGCGGTCATTGTAGTCACGTAAGGTTGCATTAACCTCCGCAAGAGTACTCTTTAGTTCGTCTTTACCGGCAAACTTACGTAAGCGCAGCTCGGTCGCAATTCGACCAGCCAAAATGCCAATTGATATTGGTGAATGAAGAACCTCTAACCGGTCCACCTCTTCAAGCTCCTCAGAACTCCCTTTGGTTCCCTCCGGAGCGATGTAGACAATAGGAAGCGATTTCGTCGCCTCTTGAGTTCGGAGAAACGTGCACAGTTGCTCTGGGTCAACCATCATGCGGGCGTCGATCACGATGATGTCGAGGTTGTGCCGCGCGACAAAATCGCCCAAATTTGTTCGGTCATCTCGCGTCAAAACGCCGTACCCAAGCTTCTCTAAAAACTTCGGTAACTTCTCGTCATGATTACCAAGATAAAGTATTGAATCGGTCATTCGGTGACTCCCCAGCTGTACTATCGGACGGCCAGATATCATCCGTTAAGGTTTTTGCCTCGGGAGGCTTCTCATTTGCTGTTACTCGAATGAGTAGTTGCAAAAAAACAAAGGTATTGAGGAGCTTAATAGGTAGAGTAATTTTGTGCGCTCTGTAATACTGCCCGGTTTACGCCAGCACGCGCGGATGTATTGACAACCATGGAGCACTTGACACCCGAAAATTATTCAGTCCAACCCTCGAGATCGGCAACAGGCCCCGAATCCCTCATTCTCGGAGTGAGCCCTTTTGGGCTCGCCGCTGGCCTCATCCGCCACGATCGATTGTTGCTCCTTCCTCTTTTTGCTGTGCTGAGCCTTTGTACCCTTGGTGATTTCCTCTTTGCTTCGTCGAAAGTGCCGTTCTTGATCGGCTTTGCCTGCATCGAGCGTTTAATTCAACTCCTCGTAATGTGCTTGGTGGTCGTTAGATGGCGGTGTCAACTTGCGCCTCACATGCCCGTGTCGAGCAGTTACCTATGGACTTCCATCTGGCGAACAACGCTACTTGGCTTCGCTTTCTGGTGCGCAACCCTCGCACCATTGGTCATTCTATCGTTTTCAGATTTACCGGCTATCGTCTTACTATCGGTGTTTTTCGCAACGATCGCTTGCATCCTTGCGCTTCGATACTTTTTCTACTTTGCAGTGGTAGGGCTTCTTGGGGGCACATTCGGAGCTCTTTTGCCTGAGGCCCGAAAGCTCACTTTGCGAGCACCTTCGGCACCACTTCGAGCCATCTTCGCCCCTCTTGCGATCACGACGCTGCTGGTAGCAATTTCGTCTATTCCGTATCCGGATGGCAGGTCTCTTTTTTGGTCGATGACAACATCGCTTTCGGAAGGCGTCTTCTGGCTTCTCTCGACCTATACAGGCCTCGCATTTACGCTTCTCTTGATGGACGACTCAGCGTGGAGGAGTGCTGGGCTTGACCCTTATCGCGCAGAAAGGCTCCAAACAGTGGCGCTTCAAGGAAGAGGCTGGGTTGCTCGGGCGCTCTCACCACGTGCAGGCGCAACTGTCTTTGTCGCGGCACTCCTGATTTTCGGTTCCAATATTTCACGTCAGGTTAGTTCTGGTCCCGCGGCAGACGTAGCCTTTGAGAGGTTACAAGTCGGAGACAAAGTAGTTCGGATATCCCTACGCATCTCGGATGCTCAGTATGATTTTCGAGGCTTTCAACCGTCTTCATTTATGCTATCGGGCGAATCTGGAGTCCCCGTCGCGAAGTCTTTGACTAAGGCATCGTTAAGCCCCAGTAAAGATGAGCGGATAATTTCCGTCGAGGCACCGGGCAACTCCCAGAT
>JAYVGZ010000353.1:0-6871 GCA_043771805.1 Pseudomonadota bacterium | reverse complement strand
GTCTCGGATCGTCTCCTTCCGGCATTGTCGCCCTATGTGGTACATGAACCGCTTCGTGTAGCGGGAGTTGTCGGCAAGAAACTCAAGACCCTCCTGCTTCACCTTGCCGCATTTTCGGCACTCAAGCCGACGCAATTCGAATGTAAGGTAGACTCTGGTGCCAGCACACGGTAGGTCTCTAGAGCGGTAGGCTCGCCGGTCATACCAACCTTGATGGGTCGTGCCGCATGTCCCACAGACCGTTTTTTTGAGCGTCGGGTAAGCTCAATTATCCGCGCGTCAACATCCCACTGCGGTACCGTCACGTAACGACTCGGGTAAAAACCACGGTGTCCGTACTCATCTCGGAGACGCCTTCGTACCTCTCGTATGCTCATGTACTCATTGTGTACATGAACTCAGGTGTGTCAAGTACTCCTAAAACCCAATTAATATGGGCTTTATATGAGCATTTTGGCTCTTTTTTACCCACTCAAAAGCGTGATGACCCAAAATAAGGAAGGTTTTCGAGAAAGAAAGTAGGTGCACCTTGAACAATCAGTTCTGGTGGGTAAAGACTCTTGTATTGATCGTGGTAACAGTGGCTATTACTCTTGGTACCGTTTGGTGGTATCAACAAGTCGGCAAAGGATCTCCAGAAAAAGCTTCCCTGGGTCTAGTGAAGCTAAAAGAAATCCAAGTGTTCATTCCAGAGATCGAAAAGATGCTCGGAGAAAATGCAAAAATGCGGGACTTGTTGGCAAAAATTGCTAAACGAGAGGAAGCCCGCAGTAATGCCCACTCACCTGAGATTGACGTGGAGTTGAAGGGTTTTCTGTCCAAGCCTTAGTTTCAGGTCAAGCGTCTTCGTTTGATCTACCGACGGTGCTTGAGCAGTTCAAAAATCCATTTGGATCGAACTCTCCGGCACCCGTCTCGGCGCAATCGAGTGGAAAGATCGTCAATTATACGAAAATTGCCCGCGATGTTGGCGTTTCCGACCAAACGGTGAAGACTTATTTTCAGATCCTTGAGGATACATTACTCGGATCGTTTCTGCCTGCTTTCGATCAATCGGTTCGAAAGTCACAAGGCAAGTCGCCGAAATTTTATCTTTTCGATACTGGCGTGGTTAGGGCATTACGTCGGTCCATTAGCTCTCCCGTAGTAGAGTCTACCCATGAATTCAGTGAACTGTTTGAGCATTTTGTGGTTGGCGAGTTGAAACGACGAGCGGAGTACGAGGCGGCAGATTTTCAGTTCACTTTTGTGGGAGCGCCGAACGGCAAGCAGATCGAACTTATCGTAGACCGGTCGGGGAAATCGAAGATTGCGATTGAAGTAAAATCAACCACGAGTGTGCGTGAAGATGATACTACTGAGCTACGTCAGCTTGGTGGGGACATGAAGGGTACCGAATTATTCGTTTTTTAAAGGGACTTGGCATCTAAGATTTACGGTGATGTAACCTGCTTGCACTGGGAGGATGGTATTGAGAGAGTTCTAGCACTGTAGGGCTTTTAGCGGCCGGTAGAACTGTCGAAAGGTAACCCGCGATCTTGATCCACGCCCCACTTTTAGTGGCGATCTCCGGCCACCGATCGCCCGGCGGGCGCAAACGCAGATTTGATTGCTCTCTTTGTCAGACGGGATCAAAATGTGAACCTATTAGCGGATTATGATCCACTAATAAAAATGAGCGGATCGTAATCCACCAATAATTCGCCAGTCCCAAAATGACTAAACACCCCAGGGACCTCTGCAATCACTTAAAGCTTTGGCACAGGACCCACATTTTCGCCTTGATGTTTCAGAATCGCCCCGACTACAGTGATTTGGAAAAGTCCCTGCCAGTGAAACTGGCAAGGCAATTGCCGTAAATCACTATAGGTTACTGTTTTGATTCGCATCCGCGAATAGATAGCGTTTTCCAAAAGCCGGGATTTCGCTTCGGACTTTTGGAAAACGCCATACACTAACTGACTTTTCGGCGACAGAGGCCGGCTGATTCAACTCCTTTTTGGTAGTAGACAATCTCAAAAAACTCTTTGATGAGTGAGGCGTTGGATTTGTTTGCCGAAATTCCTTGTACCAAGTGAAAACACGGTCAGAGATCACGGAAGTAGTGCTGGAAAGATATTCAGATCTAGGGCGAGAAAATTCTATGATCACGTCGGGGACACGAGGAAATTTCCTGACTACTGTGCATCGCTCAAAGTTATAATACCGAAAGAATTTCTAGTACGACTGATTTCTTTTACAGGTAACTTTGATGGGGCGCGGCCGCCAAAATAGTAGCCTGAGGTTCGGGTCTCTACGTCGAGGTTCGTGAAGCGTATTTGAAATCGTAGACGATCACTGAGAAAGCATCGAATGAGGGTGACCGGCAGGTGGTGGCCGTTAACGCGGGAGTGCCTTTCAGGTCCTTAGGGGCCTGAAAGCACCACCTTTATCTCGCGGATATAAGTCAGTCTTGCCAATTCTTAGTAAATCACGCATCTCCAGGGACTGTACTACGATCCGGCTAAGGCCTCATATCTGAGAAATAGAGCGCCCTGGAGACCAGAGAACATTTATTGCTTGAAGGCTCTAGAGTGACAGGCTCATTTCTTTTACTCTCGCCACGTCGAAGACACTCAAAGCTATCACCATTCACCTAGCAACCGTATTTGTGCGAAAGGAGAGTATGTCTTCAGAGCCAATAAGGGCCTCCAATAAGACGTCAGCCGCTCTACAGCCGCTTCTTGCTGCCATGCAGATGTTTGAGCAAGAGTGGCAAAGCCACTTCGCTTCGAGCGTGCTTCACCGCGGCGGGGAGTATGCGGCGCAGGGGCGTGCGACAATGAAGGGAATTACGGTTTCAACAGCCCGTCGTGTTGAGGTGCAGGGGATGGTGCAGGGAACAAAGGGATACTCAGTGGCACTCTTTTTTTCGATGCCTAATCAGCTGATTGATCTCGAGACTTCTTGCAGCTGCCCCTATTTAGATGAGTGTAAACACGCGGCAGCTCTCCTGACGAAATTTTTCTCTGGTGCCTGGCGTAAGGACATTCTCGCGGCAGGGGGACTTCAGATGGAGTTAGATGCTCGAATTAGTGCGCCTGTCGAAGTGAAAACAAATTCGATGACTGGTAAAAATCGCGAGACACAGCAGCTTCCTTTGTCACGCGAGTACGAGCGAGCGCTTACTGATATAGCACAACAGGCGAAGGCTCTGCCGCCTCATAAGATGGTGCCGCGCTCTGAGATCGGATATCGGATTACGCTCGACGGAAACTGGCAGGTAGGAAAGCTCGCTCGGTTCACGATCCACCCTATTGCAATTACCGCCTGCCCTGGCGGGTACCGTGCAGTGTGGGGCGATGACGACCAGTTTCGACGGATCGTTGTTGCAGGTGGCGTGCGACCGAGTGAAGAGGATGCGGTGCTACTTGTAGCGCTTGGAGCCGTCACGCCGGTGTCAGATCCAAGTCGCTTTCACGAGTACCGGCGAGATATATTCTCGGTCCAGGGTGACAAAGTATTGAAAGCGGTCGGTACAGGGAGGTGTTTTTTGGGCGCGGCAGAGTCGCCTGTTACACTCGGCCCCGAGGTCGAGGTTGATTTTGGATGGACTCTAACGGTTGCAGGGAATCGCGTACCCGTGGTTCTAAATTTACCAGAGAACTCGGGGATTCTTAATTGTGAGGATCCGCCTCTGTACTTTGATCCAAAATTGAAGGTGGTAGGGTCGCTGAAATCAGCGCACCCCTCGATTACTCCGAAGCAGTGGCTTTCACTTTCGTTGGCCAAGCCCAAATACACACAGGCTCTTTTAGCTGGGCTGCGGGCGCGTAAGCTTCCGGTCGCGGGGCTTGAGGACGTAGACGGGCAGGCGAGCTCATTCACCGAGGTTCTACCTAAGGTGCATGTAGTAGTGCGGGAAACAGGGAAGGATCTGCCCTGTGGATTGAGCTACATCGACTCACCAATTGAGGCGGAGGATACCTTGATACTGCGGGTTTCTTCAGATCCCGACCCGTTGCTGTGCGCTGAGATACATTTTAACTACGAAGGCACAAATGTCGCGAGCGAGACACCAAATACGCCGTTGGTTGACCCGAGTGATCCGGCAAAGCGAATCTTTAGAAGTATGGAATTTGAGAAGGGCGTACGAAGAGAATTGGTGTCTCTGGGCCTCGTTCCCCTAAGCAGTATACCCGGTGCCCACGGCATCGCCGCGAGGGGGTTACTCGGTGTAGCGGGGTACAACAGCGATATGCACCTGCAAGCATGGCTGCGAATTGCGCCGCACTTGCGTGATTTGGCAGGTAGGCGGGGGTGGGAAGTGACACTGCCGGCAGCATTGAATCTACCGACAGTAACAAGTGACGAGTGGTTCGGGTCGGTGTCGGAAGGTGTTGCCACTGATAAGGATCCCTCGCCTTGGTTTGACGGAGATCTCGGTATCATCGTTGGCGGTGAGCAACGCAGCTTGACGCCGATACTCCTTACGCTCCTAAAGAAGGGTGACCGAATACTAACACCGATCAGGTATTCAGGAAGTAAAAATGTAGCGCTTCGAATCGGCGGGGAAGTTCTTACGCTGGCGCGAGAGCGCCTACTTAAGATTCTTACAACGCTCTCGGAGTTGGTAGAGAACAGCACGAAAAGTGGCACCATCAGCCTTTCTCGCATGGCTGCGTACGAATTGCAGCGGTCCTTAGGTGATGAGGTTGGTCGATGGGACACTGCAGCTTCTATTCAGGCCTTAAGAGACCGGATTCGGAATCTTGCCACCCCGGCAATTGTAAAGCAGCCGCTCCATTTTGGCGGCGAGCTTCGGGACTATCAACGCGACGGAGTAAGTTGGCTCTCGGCACTTGCCAGTGCCGAACTAGGAGGCTTACTCGCAGATGATATGGGCCTCGGTAAAACTATTCAGCTTATTGCGTTCATGCTTCATGAACGAGCGCAGGGACGGACAGAATCGTGCCTCGTGGTGTGTCCTAAGAGTGTCGTACCGAATTGGGCCGCTGAGCTGCACCGCTTCGCCCCCTCGCTCGTAGTCCACCGAAATGTGGTGACCTCCCGAATGAAAAACTGCGATGCAGTAGCGCACAACGATGTGGTCATAACGACCTATCAACTGTTGATGAAAGATCAGAAGATATTTAAAGGTATCAAATTCAACATCGCTATCTTCGACGAGGCACAGCACATTAAAAATTCAACGACCATGTCCTACTATGCGGCTACACGTATCCAAGCACGAATGAAAATTCCGGTGAGTGGTACCCCGGTAGAGAATAACCTAGGAGATCTCTGGACCCACTTCAATTTAACGATGCCCGGCTTCCTCTCAACTCGTGAGGCTTTCAAGAAGCTGTACCGTGTACCGATTGAAAAGTATGGAGATACCCTTCAACGGGAAAGACTGTCAGGACGGATAAAGCCTTTCGTTATGCGACGCACTAAGGAAGAGGTTGTAACTGAACTTCCTCCGATTACGGAGATCGTGCATCGCTGCGAGCTAGAAGGAGATCAGCGTGATCTGTATGAAACGATACGTCAGCTTACTGATAAACGGGTGCGGGACGCTTTACGAGAGAAGGGCGCCAAACGGTCACATATTGAATTTCTTGACGCCCTGCTCAAGCTTCGGCAAGTGTGTTGTGACCCCAGACTTGTGAAGTCTTCGGCTGCGAAAAAGGTGAAACATTCGGCGAAATGTACAGCGCTTTTTGAGCTGATTTCGACTTTGCTCGATGATGGACGCAGGATTCTCATCTTTTCTCAGTTTACCTCCATGTTGGCGCTGATTGAAGAAGAGGTCAAAGCAAGGAAACTTTCTTACGTGATTCTCACTGGCGAGACATCGGACCGAGATACGCCAGTAATGGCGTTTCAGGGTGGTGAAGTACCGATTTTTCTAGTGAGTCTCAAAGCGGGAGGGGTGGGGCTTAATTTAACTCGCGCTGACGCAGTAATTTTGTATGACCCGTGGTGGAACCCCGCGGTTGAGGATCAAGCAATTTCACGTGCTCATAGAATCGGTCAGATGAACCCCGTGTTCGTGTATCGATTGATTGCTGAAGGGACGATTGAGGAGAAGATTCTTGATCTGCAGGCGAAAAAGAAGGCATTAGTTGCGACGCTGTTGCCCGAAAACGAGACCCCGCCGCAGCTGAATGATGAGCTGATCGATCTTCTCTTTGCGCCGATCGGGAGCGGGGAAGCTGGCGAGTAACTGAGGTATCAACCATGGCTCAAAGAAAGCCTGATTCCGGCCATACTCCCCGGATGAGTTGAAAGCGTATTTCTGCGACTGCTCAAACCTTCGCACTACTAAGTGTCCGGAACCTCTTGCCCGGCACCGCAACCCATTGACCACGCTCCCAAAATAGCCGACTATTTGGGAGTATGGTCGATAGATTATTCAAACCTCTGTTATCTAATAGTTTTTTCCTCTTTGGTGCCCGTGGAACCGGCAAGTCGACGGTTCTTCGAGAGCGCTTTTTGGACTCGTCTCTGTATCTTGATCTACTCGACCCGGCGCTCGAGGACCGTTTGAGTCGCAATCCTGGTGACCTTACGGTGCTACTGGGCGAGAGATCCCCAGAGTGGGTGATCGTTGATGAAGTCCAAAAAGTACCGAGGCTCCTCGATGTAGTGCACTCGCTGATCGAATCACGGAAGCAGAAATTTATCCTGACCGGATCGAGTGCACGGAAGCTTAAGCAAGGAGGGGCTAATCTCCTTGCAGGCCGGGCGTTTGTATACGAGCTTTTTCCGTTTGTTTCCATGGAGATCGGCGAGCGATTCGCTCTTCGTGAAGTCTTGCAGTTCGGGTCTCTTCCTAAAGTTGTAACAACCGAGTCGCTTGAAGAGCGGAAGGCGTATCTAAAATCAT
>JAYVGZ010000352.1:0-5997 GCA_043771805.1 Pseudomonadota bacterium | reverse complement strand
TGGAACTGTATGAGAGCGGCACTTCCCGAATCTGGTGGTACAACTGCTTCACTGAGCTCCTCACGTTACCCCAACGTTTGTATCTCGTTTAAGGTAGCGATGATGAGCGAGGCAACCGCAAGGAACCGATTTGTGTAGGCAAGAAGCAGAAGCGAAATGGCCGGAAAGAGTAAACTCGGGGTTGTGAGCGTGGTTTCCATGAATCGTGACTGTGCCTCTGGGAGCCAATCGGGTCAAGACATCAGGAGCCCAGGAAGTGTCGTGTCACTCGATAAGATTGCGAGTCGCACGGGCTATATCGGCAGGGATGTAGATCGAGATATACTTTTGGGTAGTATAGTCAAGGCTCACTTTGAGTATTCAGATGGGCTTCATCCATTGATAGAAATCGTTCATGGTCGACCCCATGGCGAATCCGGAGCGAAAGAAATATGTCACAAGAGGCGCAAGACCTTGATCTGCTGGAGATGCAAGATGACACGATCCAAGGATGGAAGGCGTACCTCGCACCAGCTATTTCGGTTGGGGTGTTGTGCATACTAGGAGCAGTACTGCTGCGCACGATGTGGACCGTTCATACTTTGCCTGGTTGCACTATTCGACATTGGCAACGATCGAACGGAACTCGCGGCATTAGCCCTGTTATTGCAAATTCAGTACGCGTCGCGAATCAGGAATTGAAAGAGGGTCTTACGTTGCGTGCCCCATCAACTATCCACATTTCACCCGACAAGGCTACAAAACACTTTAGTGCTCTTTGTGGGGTGAGGGACGATAAACGCTTTTCTGGGAGTCTCCGTTGTATAGTGCAGACGGAGGCTGGGGTGGTTTTACAGGCATCGGAGCCGGTGCGAAGTGGAGATGTCCCGCGCCCGATAAAGGTAGACGTGACAGGTATCGATCCGATTGTGCTTCGGGCGGAGGTGGTAGACGGAACGCCTGCGATTGTTTGGGCGCGGCTTGGTTTTGAGTAATGATACCGCTCAAAGAGAGAGTTGATCGAGCGTTCCTCGACTCCAATTCACCTAGCGGTGAACGCCTTCTCCTTCGAAGACGCGCCAGCAGAACCTATCGCTGTAATGGAGACGGTAAGGCGGCTACCTACGGGCGCCTTTACTCTGGCGCTTCCGCGGTACCTCGAGGAGCCAATTGCCGAAAGACTAAAAGCTGCAATATTCTTCCCCGTTTTACGCACGACCCCTGTAACCGTTGTGACCGTACCAGAGACAACTGCCGTGCTGGTAATTGTGACCGTATTCCCATTTCTTTTCTGAGAAGCGGTAACCTTGCTCACCGACGGCACGCCGATCGGCCTATCGGATCCGGGGTCCATGGGGGTAGCAAAGTCGTCAATCAGCGCAGGGGTACGCGTCGAGGTTTCAGACTGATAGGCACCGGGAATCCTGTTGCCGACCGACGAGGCTCCCGAAAAATCACGATTGACGGTGTTGCCGAGCTCTCCTAGAGGTGCCTGAGGAGAGGTTTCGGTATCTCCCCCCAAAAATGATTCAATTGTAGAGCCTGCTATCTGAAGAAGTGGGCTTCCAACAGCAGGTCGCAAGTCCCCGCTACCTGCAGCGTTGAGTATCGGCTCAGTCTGATTGATCACATTGTCTCGCAGAAGTAGGTCAGCATTACATGTCGAATTCGAGGCCTGGCACCCCTGACCAGAATCCTCAATCCCAAGAGGAGTAGAGGAGCGACCGTTCCAGATGACGTTTCCTTTAATAACCAGAGACGTATCTGCGCGCTGCGGAGACGGAAGGTTTGTGCCAGCCCTTGCGGTGCGCGGGCCGTATATGGCGAAGTGCTGCGGAGCGACTACAGATGCTGGGTTGTACACCACGTTATTGACGATGGAGACGTTTCGGTTGCCGACTGGTTCTGGGTCGGTCGCTGTTTCACCAGCACCCCATCCTCCTAATCGGTTTAAAACAGCACAGATTGAATTGGCGACACCATTTCGCTCTCCGTCACACGTACGCTCTCCAAACACCACCTCGATCAAGTGGGCGCGGGATCCCACATTGTAGGCAGTATTATTGGCGATCAACACATTGTACCCGCCGTTCACACCGAATGCTGCGCCGACTGTGTTGTAAACAACATTGTTGATAAACTTAATGTCGTAGGCCTCGTAGTGAATCCACGGCGAGGTCATAAATTGGAATCCGCTTCCCTGCCCAGCAGTGAAACCTCCCGTACCACAATCGTAGATCTCGTTTGCCTCTACTCGAATATATGCCGAGCCACCCTTTACATACATGCACCAGTCCTGGGCCGAGTGAATCTTGTTCCCAATAACGTGCGCATATTGAACAGCGACGAAGTCGATAGCGTTGTCATCTGCGAAAAAAATATTGTTGTTCTCAATGTACACGAACTGAGATTGATTTACTTTGAGGGTCTCATGCGCACCGTTTGTAAGAGAGCCGCCGTTTAAGGTGTTTCCGCGAAGAAGGATGTGGTCACAAGACTCACAGTGAAACGTATCGCCCCCACCCTGTGGAGTGATCTCGACGTTCAATAGGTAGAAGTAGGAAACATTTGCCATATTAATGTCGCGCACAAATTTAACCTGCTGCTGCCCAACGGCAGCGCGAATAATAATGGGGGCCTGGGCCGTTCCGCGTTTGAGTTCCCAGTAGTTGGGAAGCTCATTATTTCCGTAGGTTCCGTTTCTGAGATTGATCACCACACCTGTGCTAAGGGGCGTCTCGTTCGGAATTCCATTCCATACCTTTTGCACCGTGCGGAGTGGTGCCTCTACTGTGCGGCCGCTGTTATTGTCGGAACCTTGCGCGGGGTCCACGTAGTATTCGGTGACAGTTGGCGAGCCGATATTGAAGGCATATGGCTGCATCGACTGCGCGGCAGCGCTGAGAGAACCCAGCGATACAATTGTTCCCAGACGGAGGAGGTGCAAGGTGAAGATTCTCATGGCATTCAACATACTTGACCTATCGGGAGACGACGCAAACTCCTTAAGGCAGAGCTACTATGCGATTATCGCTGAGGAAAGGCGTTTATCTAGACCAGCATCTTTGCCGCTGTCGTAGCAAACTACCGCTTCGGTTCGCTCACTTTAGGAATTTTACGGTGCATTGAATGAGATGTTCTCGATTGCTGTTTGAACATTCTAGCGAGAAGACTCTCAAGGAGTTGCTGGTGAAGTTGCCCCAAATGATGTAGGGCAAAAAGTGTGACAACGCCGTCTTTCCCGCTGCTGCCACTTGCTAAGCCATTGTAAAGCTGAAAGATTTCTGCCCCGACTTTTAAGCCCCAGAATGTTCAGCGGCCTGAGGAAGCAGTCGATAACTCTATTATCAAGATGGTTCCCTCATTGACCGGCATTCAACTGCGGTATCGAGAAGGGTAAAGATTAATCACACGGATGTTGTAGTGGCGCTCACCATAGGCAGTAACATCGAAAGTCAGAAGGCCCAACGCCAACTAGCGCGTGTGTCGACAGATCTGTCTTTTACCTACGAGCGGCTCGCTTCAGGACAGCGTATTACCCGGGCCAGTGATGACGCCGCAGGCCTCGCGATATCTGAATCGCTCAAGAACAAGGGGCGCATCTCGAGCCAAGCGATACGTAACGTAAGCGATGGAATTTCGGTTATCTCGATTATCTCTGGAGCTCTCGATTCTCAAAAAACTATTCTGCTGCGCATGGCAGAGCTAGCAGAGCAGGCCGCTAATGGCACGAACTCCCAGAAACAGAGAGATTCGCTACAGAAAGAGTACGGTAGTTTGCTCGAAGAGTTTGACAGGGTCGCAAGTACCACGGAGTTCAATGGAGTTTCTTTACTTAGAAATCCTAATGCAGAGAAGATTCAGATTATGGCTGGTATCACCGGGAGCGATCCGTCTCTCTTGGAAGTGACTGCAGCCAATAGCCATCAGTATGCCGGCGTTGTTGGCTACCGTATTGATCCAACGAATGATGGTGTTGTCAATTCAACTGATCTATCGCGAATGAATAGTCTCAGCACGCTTTCAGCCGCTGGCATGGCCCAGTTTGATACTCAGGGAACCTATCAAGACTACGCAGTTAAAACTGTCACTGATTCCCAAGGTAATACAGGAACGGTGCGTTTCCTTTTGTCACCCGTCATTCAGCAACAAAATGCGTTTGCGATTCCTGGAATTGGCGTGTTCTATGCCAATGGGGGCCCCGTTCCGGTACATACAACGCAAAACCTCTTCATTAGTGGCACTCGTAGCGATGGAGATACTTTTGGCAGTAGCAGCACTGTAGTGTCAGTCAGCGCCACAAGTTTGGCCGCGAACTTCAATTACACAACAAGCGGTGCCACAGTGAACTTATCCGTCGACCTCTCAGGAACCACCTATGACTGCTACGACTGGGCATCTGTCAATGGAGAAGACCGCGCGGTGCGCCCCACGGCGATCGGTTTCACGAACATTGAAAGTATCCCTGCTGCAAGACGAGCGCTCGACACGGTGCGAAATCGGACTGACGATCTCTCAGCGTTACAATCGACCTACGGCGCAGTCGAATCTCGCCTGCGCGTGGCTAGTAACCAACTTTCCGTCTCTAAAGAGAATTTTGCTGCGGCAGCATCGCGAATAGCAGACGTAGATGTGGCCTTCGAGTCGTCCCAACTCGTCGCTAAGCAGATTCTGCAGAAGTCAGCAGTGTCAATTCTGGGCCAGGCCAACGTACAACCACAAATTGCTCTTCAGTTGCTTCGGTCTTAATTGATGCGAGGTAATATAAATGAGCAGTAGAGGTGACTAATAGGGCGCCAAGCGCTCGAACTACGCCGAAGTTGCATACCTTTGGTGTCCTCTGGTAGTCTACGACAGTTACTTTTGTTCTGGTGAGCAAAAGGTGAGGGCCTTGGTTTATCTACTCACCCCGGGGTTAGGCAAATCTCCTCAGAAAAATTTCAGGCAGGTGAAGCAGATGATAAAGTTTGGTATTCTGTGGTCTATTGGCGCACTGGCTTTCTTTCCTGCAATCCCCCTCCAGGCGGCGCCCACCTTAAAGCAGATTTCCTTGAATCCACCTCCCTCCCCATACGGTACCTACGCCTTCCAAAGCTCCCCCTTTACGCTGGTGTATCGAGGAAGTGACTCATCGTGGGTTAGCTGGGACGGCCGCCTGACAACGACCCTATCGGTTCCCGCGGAGGCAAATCAGGTATTAGGTGTCGGGCCAGGCGGACATGTGTATTTCTCATCCACGACGGGATTTCCTCAAGAAGCTCTGCTCAATCAGGAGGCAGATGTGCCAGACGCGCCTTCGTTGAGGACCTGTCGCCTTCTGAGCTACGATCCTACTTCAAACCAGACCAAAACTCTGGACGAAGTGAGCGGTGCTAACTGTTATCTCGGCTATGGTCTATCAATGACTGCAGATGGGGGAGCCCTCTACAACGTCTACCTGGACGATTCAACCGTACAGCGCACATCGCGGATCTTTGCCAAACCATCAGGTCTAAAGATCAAAGTGGAATCGCCCGCCGGGGCCGATTACCGTTCTGGGAATGGTCCCAGTTTCTTCGTTGACCGCGACGGCAACGCCGTCGTTCTCCGACAAAGTGAAGGTGCTGAGCGCACGCTGCAGTTCACCCGGTACTCAAGCGCGGGTGAGACCTCCGACATCAGCGTGACGATTGATGTGACCTTCAAGAACTGTGCTTTAGAGGCCGTCCTCGACGGAGGGGCTTATGGTCTTCAATGCTACCGGGACGTTGATGGGTTATCGAGCTATCGCCAGTACGTATTTGTACCTACCTCAAAATTCTTCGAACAGCGCGACTTTGTTTTGCCCAACAACCGGGCAGTTTCTCCAGCCCAATTGACCTCTTCTTCAGCCTTCGATTGTTCCCTACCAAACAGGTCTGCAAACTACACGGCGGGCCTTGGAGCGCTACCGGATGGAAGCCTCCTTTTTAGGGTGACAACGCAGCGTAAGGGTGAGTACTTTGCGACTACATCGCAAGAGGAGTTTAGGCAGGCCAT
>JAYVGZ010000351.1:0-2336 GCA_043771805.1 Pseudomonadota bacterium | reverse complement strand
CAGTAGTAGCCTGATAGGTGACCGAATAGAGGCCGGCACCTATCTACTGGCAGCTGCGAGTACAGGTGGAGCGGTAACTGTGGAGGGAATAGATCCACTCTTTTTCGGCGCATTCCTCGATATCTTAAGGGCGATGGGGCTTACCGTCACCTGCGGAGAAATGAGTGTGTCTGTGGCGACGAACGGCCCGCTCAAGGCTGTTTCGGTAAAAACAGGACCCTTTCCCGAGCTGGCCACAGACCTTCAAGCCCCGCTTATGGCTGCGCTCACGTTGGCTGAGGGTACGAGCACGATTGAAGAGATGGTGTACGAGGGTCGGTTCGGGCATGTCTCGGAGCTATCCCGAATGGGGGCAAATATTAAAATTACTGACCGGATAGTGACGATCGAAGGGGTTAGAAAGCTCACTGGTGCGCCTGTCGACGGTCTTGATATTCGCGCAGCGGCGGCACTTGTCATCGCCGGGTTAGCGGCTGAAGGGAATAGTCAGATCCATGAACCACACCACCTAAGGCGTGGATATGAGGCGATTGAGCGAAAAATGGGGGCTCTTGGTGCGCGCATGTGGGCAAGAATTAGCGACCCGGATGATTTTATCTTCGCCGGCTGTTAGACTTCCCCACGTGTCACAGCAAATTCCGCTAAAACTATCGCAACCGATCAGATATTCGCCCGAGAATTTCGTTGTGCATGCGGGGGTTTCTGAGTCAGTAAACGACATCCAGGGTATCTTGGAGCAGAAGGGGTTCTCGCTTACCACCGTAGTGGGTGAGCCGAAATCAGGGAAAACGCACTTCACCGTCTATCTTACCGATAGGGCCAGGCACCTTGGTCGAGAGGTTGTGTCCGTCGAAGGCGGATTAGCGCAAGCGTGGTGCGGTAGCATCACAGCGGATACTGTAATCCCACATCATGGTGTCTTGCTAGTTGATGATGCCGACGCTTTTCTCTCGGGGATTGTCACTTCGAAGTCCTCAGGTCCTTTCGTAGACCTCGTTGAGCGGTGCCGGCGGCGCGATGTAGCAGTTGTACTATTCACTTCCCGCGATCTTGAAGGGGTAGGGTGTGATGATCACGTCTTGAGTAGGCTCAGAGCTGGAATGGGGATCCAGATGAACCACCCGAGTGAGGATGACCTGCCGGCCATTCTGGATACGATGACGAAACAGCGGGGTATATACCTTTCAGAGAGTAAACGTGGCTTTGTGCTTCGCAGAGTTGAGCGCAGCATTGCTGGGCTGCTTCAGTGCATCGATCGCCTTGGCGAGGTTCCATCTGGGCCACACTCTTCGAGCACATCGTTTCAAGTTTTGTCCGGGGTAGTGCGGTAGTGGCCAGCTTTGTAAGACCACCAGGCGAAAACGGTGACTTTTAGCCTCATGCGGCTAAAATTACTGTCTTTTTCGACCCAGTAGTGATCTCGAACACTATCCTCCCCAGTTGCTTTTCCGAGCTCAGGGCGTGTGCTATGAGTATGCGTCGCTTTCGGTTCAAAACGGATACTTAGCACTGACAGCGTAGTGCAACAGATTTCCTGTCGAGCTCAGCCAAGCGGTAACAGATTTAAGGTGAACGGCAATGCAGAGACGTAGAGTAGTCATTTCAGGCCTTGGAATAATCAGCCCGCTCGGATTGACCCGTGAGTCTACCTGGGCAGGGGCTAAGGCCGGAAAATCTGGTGTAGGGCCGATCACTCGATTCGATGCGAGTGCGTTTCCTACGACCATTGCAGCAGAGGTTCGCGGCTTCGATGCCTCCCCCTTCATTGAACAGAAAGAGATGAAGAAGCAGGATGTATTTTCTCACTACGCGATAGCTGCCACCCACGAAGCGCTCACCGATGCAAAGCTTTTGGATGACGGTGAGAAAACATATTCGAGAACTAAAATGGGGTGCATCCTCGGCGTTGGTATCGGCGGGCTCTATATCCTAGAGAAGTTTCATCAAGCATTCCTTGAAGGTGGCCCGAAAAAAATCTCGCCGTTTCTTATTCCTGGAATGATCAGCAACCTCGGGCCGGGTAACGTTGCAATTAAGTATGATTTAAAGGGGATTAACTACGTAGTCACCAGCGCCTGTACCTCTTCGACTCACGCGATCGGTGAAGCCTACCGAATGGTTGCGGATGGCCTTCAAGATGTTGTGATTACCGGTGGTTCCGAGAGTGCTGTGAGCCCGATAGGCATCGGTGGCTTTAATGCACTTAAGGCGCTCTCAACTCGGAATGAAGAGCCCGAGAAGGCGTCTCGCCCGTTCGACCGCGATCGTGATGGATTCGTCCTTGGCGAGGGGTGCGCAATCTTGGTTGTGGAGCCACTCGAGAACGCCCTCAAACG
>JAYVGZ010000350.1:0-9601 GCA_043771805.1 Pseudomonadota bacterium | reverse complement strand
AGATGGGGAGCTAATTTCCTCTCGCCCCCACGAATTGATCCCCGGCAACGCACGGTACAAAAGTCCATGGTACAGATGTCGCGGCAAGAGTCGTCTAATCCAGGTGAAAAAATGAGCATCAAGAGTGACCGGAACACGCAGGGGAGGGGAGTCGTCATCGATCAGTTCGATAATTCGCCTCGCAACGGAGTCTGGCGTCGCACGAGCTCGAGTCATACACCGCTCAATAAAAATACTCATCTCCTTATAGCATGTTGCATAGGGGCCTTCGTTCACTCCCCGTCTTAGCGCATCAGAGCCGTACATCACGTGCTGAAAAGAATCGGATCGAATAAACCCAGGTTGAACCAGGCTGATCGAGATTCCCCACGGTCGTCCTTCATACCAGAACGCCTCTGAAGCGCCTTCAAGGGCAAACTTAGACGCGCTGTACGCCCCCATCGTAGGCATCGCCATCATTCCACCCACCGATGACACGTTGATGATTTTGCCGCACCTTTGCTGTCGCATGTAGGGGAGTACTAGACGCATAAGAGCTACCGGCCCGAGGTAGTTGGTGGAGAGCTGATGGAGATTGTCATCATCGGTCATGTCCTCAAGCGTTGAACGATAGCTGACTGCGGCGTTGTTGATAAGAATGTCGACCCCGCCATGTAAATCTCCTGCGAAGGTCACCGCGGTACACCGCTGCTCAGGAATGGTGAGGTCCATCGTCACGACACGAAATGTTTCGGTGTCGATTAGCCCAGATGAACGTACAGCTTTAAGGCCCCCCTCGCGGCACGTTGCAACAACATTAAATGGCAGGTGGTAGAGATGGTGGGCGAGAGCAAGGCCGATTCCGGAGTTGATGCCTGTAATGAGAATGGTACGGCGTTTATTCATGGGTTAACCCCGAGGTGTAATTGCGATGAGGACCTGCTAATCGGATGAACTCTACCCATGAAATGTAGCAAACGGAGCACGGTTTGCCGATGCCAATCTTGCTACTACGAAAGCAGCGTCACCACTTCCCGAGCAATCTGAAGCTCCTCGTTCGCCGAAACGATCCATACTTTCCCTGGAACTGCACCGATCTCAAACGGGTCAGCAGTTTCTGTATAATTCATAAAACTCCTCTCACCATCAACATGCAGTTGAAGAAACTGCAACCCGCTACATATAAGCGCACGGATACCGGCTGAATGTTCACCGATGCCACCCGTAAAGGCGAGCGCATCGACCCCCCCGAGAGATGCAGCATACGCGCCGATGTATTTTTTTACACGGTAAGCGAAGCAGCGTAGTGCTAGCGCAGCATTCTCATCTCCCTCGCTCGCGTACCGCTCTAGCTCTCGCACGTCACTGCTCCGCTGAGAGATACCGAGTAATCCGCTTTGATGGGTGATTAGGTTTAGCACTTGAGTTGCTGTCATCGAATCTCGGTCCATGAGGTGAAGTAAAAGCCCTGGATCGAGATCTCCAGATCTACTTCCCATTATCAGACCCTCAAGGGGAGTAAAACCCATGCTGGTGTCGATACTCTGCCCTCCCTTCACTGCGCAAACGCTTGCGCCATTTCCAAGGTGGCACAAAATGACACGCGCTGTAGTTGGGTCCTGGTTGTATGTCTTGGTGAGGGCAGCTGAGATGCGCTCCGAAGCGTAGGAATAGGAGATGCCGTGGAAGCCGTACCGTCGAAGCGAGAGGCGAGCGCACATTTCACTCGGAAGCGCATACTGCGCAGCGATTGCGGGCAAGTGATGATGAAATCCAGTATCGAACACGGCCACATGAGGAAGGTCAGGAAGATACTCAGATGCAACTGATATCGCGGTGAGGGCAGGCGGATTGTGAAGCGGAGCGAGGTTTGAAACCTGGTGGAGTTGAGCGAGCACAGCGTCTGTAATAGTAGTCGCCGTAAATAACTTAGGACCACCGTGCACAATTCGGTGACCGATGACATCAATCGTCGGCACAGGGCCGTCAAAGGTCGCTTTCGACTTGAGTAGTGTCAGAATCGCCCGAATACTTTCCTCTACGGAAGAGGTGTCGAGCCTCCGTGTACGCAGGGGGAGCGATGAATCTGTAGAAAAAGAAAGAACCGCATCAGTGGAGTGAATGTTATCAATCTGGCCTGAGATAACCGCTGTCTCGAGATGTGATGGCGGCCCCGTCCGCTCTATACGAAAGAGCCGAAACTTAACGGTTGAGCTTCCAACATTCAGAACTAATACGTTCACGGGTGATCCTTACCGCCTCTCAATCAATCCGTCCACGACCAGTCGCGTATTTCGGGCATATCGTCACCGTGCCTGCAGATGTACTCAGTGTGCTCTAACAATTTATTTTGCATTGTCTGCTTTAAATGAGCCGCGCTCGAACCCAACGACGGGACTCGGTCGATGGCGTCAATAACAAGGTGGAATCGATCTAACTGATTGAGGACGCACATATCAAAAGGTGTCGTAGTTGTTCCTTCCTCCTTGTAACCGTGAACGTGAACATCATTATGGTTTGATCGCTTGTAGATGAGACGATGAATCAACCAAGGATAACCGTGATATGCGAAGATGACTGGCTTATCAATTGTAAAGAGCGAGTCGAAGTCGGAATCACTTAGGCCATGCGGGTGTTGGCTTTCAGATTGGAGCTTCATGAGGTCTACGACGTTTACCACTCGAACTTTTAAGGTAGGAACAGCCAGCCGGAGAATGTGCGCTGCCGCTAATGTTTCAAGCGTTGGCACGTCTCCAGCACACGCCATCACTACATCAGGCTCGCAGCCTTCATCTGTACTCGCCCACTCCCATATCCCAATTCCGCGAGTGCAGTGCTGCACAGCACGATCCATATCGAGATACTGCAGGGCAGGTTGCTTTCCGGCCACGATCACGTTGACGTAGTTGCGGCTTCGCAGACAGTGGTCTGTCACGGAAAGAAGGGTGTTTGCATCAGGGGGTAAATATACCCGAACGATTTCGGCTTTTTTGTTAAGAACGTGGTCGATAAAGCCGGGGTCTTGATGAGAGAAGCCGTTGTGGTCTTGCCGCCACACGTGTGATGTCAACAGATAGTTAAGGGAGGCAATAGGCTTACGCCATGCTATCTCGCGCGTTGTTTTTAGCCACTTTGCGTGCTGATTAAACATCGAGTCAACAAGGTGAATGAATGCTTCATAGCACGAGAAGAATCCGTGCCGCCCCGTAAGCAAATACCCTTCGAGCCACCCTTGGCAGGTGTGTTCGCTTAATATTTCCATCACTCTGCCGTCTGCCGCGAGGTGTTCATCGTAGCTGAGAATAGGAGCCATCCACACTCGATCGGTCGCTTCTAGCACGGCCCCGAGACGATTCGAAGTTGTCTCATCTGGCCCAAAGACCCGAAAATTGCGCGCGTCTTTGTTGGCGATCATCACATCGCGCAAAAAGGTGCCCATCACGCGAGTAGCCTCATTGGTGTGGACGGCTGGCTTCTCGACTGACACACCATAGTCACGGAAATTCGGTAGGCGAAGGTCGCTTAGAAGAGCGCCGCCATTGCTGTGCGGGTTTGCACCCATTCGGCGAGTGCCCTTTGGTGCTAGATCGGCAAGTTCGCTGCGCAGTGCCCCGGATTCGTCGAAGAGCTCATTGGGCTTGTAGCTCAGTAGCCATTCCTCGAGGAGCTGCACGTGCTCCTGGGTCTTCATGTGAGGAATGGGAACTTGATGAGACGCCCAAAAATTTTCTGTCTTTTGACCATCCACCTCTTTTGGTCCGGTCCAACCCTTCGGAGTACGTAGAATTATCATGGGCGTGAGGGCACAAGTGGCCGTCCGACCGTCTCTGGCTTCACGTTGAATCTCGGCTATATCGACGATAACCTTATCAAGTACCGAAGCCATCAATTGGTGGGTCGGCTCGGGGATATCTCCCTCAACAAAGTAAGGTTTGTAACCGTACCCTGTGAATAGGTGATAAATCTCGGTATCACTCATCCGGCCCAAAATAGTCGGGTTAGCGATCTTGTAGCCGTTAAGATGCAGGATAGGTAGTACTGCGCCATCTCGCGCCGGATTAAGAAATTTATTTGAATGCCAGCTCGCGGCGAGCGGGCCAGTCTCAGCTTCGCCGTCCCCTATCACGCAGCATACGAGTAGGTCCGGATTATCGAAGGCCGCTCCGAATGCATGAGAGAGCGAATAGCCAAGTTCTCCGCCCTCATGAATTGACCCCGGTGTTTCCGGCGCAACGTGGCTTGGAATTCCACCGGGGAAAGAGAACTGTTTGAAAAGTCGCTGAATGCCCACTACGTCGCGCGAAACCGCGGGATACACCTCTGAATAGGTGCCTTCAAGATAAGTATTCGCTACGATCCCTGGGCCCCCGTGACCTGGCCCTGTGATGCTCAAGACGTTGAGATCGTACTTTTTGATGACCCGGTTCATATGGACGTAAATGAAATTAAGGCCCGGTGTCGTTCCCCAGTGGCCGAGCAATCGGGGCTTAATGTGCTCGAGTTTTAGCGGCTCTTTAAGAAGTGGATTATCGAGCAGGTATATTTGTCCAACTGAGAGGTAGTTAGCCGCGCGCCAGTAGGCGTTAATAAGGCTCAGCTCGCTCGGTTCAAGAGGAGTGTTCAGGGCAGGCGACCCTGATTCAGGAAGATGTGATGCTGTGTTGTTTCCCATTTGCGAAGTTACCGAAAACCGTGAGTTTCAATAGAGACCACCCGAATTACTTTGTAGGGGTAGAAACCCACACTGCGCTAGCTATTTCAAGGGTGAAAGAGCTGGCGCATCAGGATTTTCACCGAGAATCGCCGAGAACTTTAGCACTCCCTATGACGGGAATCATGGGCGGAATACCAATTACGCTTAGAGGCAGTGTTCGGGGTACAAGGGCCAAGGCGCAGGGATTAGAGCACAAGCAATGGTGGTGGACGACCGACCGTAACGCTTACGATTTGGCTCGGGAAACGTACTCGTCCGTGCGTGTATCAATTTCGATCTTCTCACCCGTGTTAATAAAGGCGGGAACCGAAATCTCCAAACCGGTGCCGAGGCGAGCAAGCTTCATTACTTTCCCTGTAGTATCTCCCTTTGCCGCCGGCTCTGTGTAAACGATTTCGCGAACTATCTTCGTCGGGATTTCAACAGAGAGAGGGCTTCCATCATAGAAAACGATCTGACACTGCATCTGGTCTTCGAGGTACTTGAGTGTGTCTTCTAAAAATTCCTGTGAGATCTCATACTGGTTGAACTCTTGGTCCATGAAGACGTAGTTGTCTCCGTCCTTGTATGAGTAGGTGACATCGGTTCTATCAAGAATGACATCATCGAATCGCTCGTCAATCTTGTAGGTACCTTCAGATGTGGTACCTGTCACAAGATTACGAAACTTGTACTTCATAACTGAAGCGTTTCTTCCCGACTTATGAAACTCAGCCTTGGTGACGAGAGTCGGGGCCCCCTTTAGAATCACAACACTTCCCGCGCGAACGTCCTGGGCATACTTCATGGCGTAGTCCTTCTCTCTAAATCTATCTGTTGGCGAGCAAAATTGACCAGGCGGGTGCCAAGATCCGTTTGCGCTATCAGGTTCATCGACAAGGTCTGCATCTCTCGGCTGGACCCGACTCCTGAGTTCGGCACATCGAGGGGGAGCGGTGAACTTCCAAGCATTGCAACCCAATCTGGGTCTACTGGTGAAGCTACGTCCTCCTCTTCGCGCCCCCTTAAATTCCACATAATCGTAAAATTCTCAAGTGCTCGCGCGTGTTCGGGGGATAAGTGGGCGGTATATCGCTCGAGGAATGCCCGTAGCTTTACCATATGGGCTTGCTGCTCCTGGGGGTAGATGTGCCAAACAAGCGGTTTTCCGGCCCAGATCGCTCTTACAAGGGAATCTTCCCCCCGCACAAAGTTTACCGTGCAGGTCCATAGTAGGTGGTCGTAGTCGTCCTGCGAGAGGAATGGGACGCGGAAAACGAAGGGGTGGTTTAGGATCCCAGCCTGCTCAAGCGCAGATTGGTCGATACCATTCGTAACGAAGAGTCGAACGGGGCGTGTTGACGCCTGAGCCGCGCTGATGAGCGTATGGAAAGGTGCGTTATTGTAACAGAAGAGACTGATGTCGGTTGTTCCCTCCTGTATTGGCGGCAGCTGATGCTGTTCACGCCAGCGGTTTTGGGCGAGACGGTCATTCAGGAACGAATCTCGGTGCGGTATCAGCAGTCGTTCACGTGTCAGACCGCCAGTCTTCTCAGTAAAACCAGGGAAGAATAAAGATTTATCGACCCCGGTCGTAGGATGAGGAGAAGGGAGAGCGTGACACTCTTCGACCCACGCCTCAGCGCTCAAATACTCGAGGTCGAGCCATACAGGGCGTGCACTTTTAATCATCTGAATGACAAAGTCAGGCAGGGTGCAGGCGAAGGCTTCAATCACGACATCCGCGGTGTTTTGGTAGTGGATGTGCAGGATGTTTAGATCCCACTTCAGAATCGTCACACCGTCAATGATTTGGGAAGCCGCCATCAGGTCAATGGTCGGCACCAGTCGCGCAAGGGTTTTAAAGTCATCGACAATTAATCGAACATCGAGATTAAAATCTCGGTGAAGATGTCGCGCGAGCCGCAAACAGACGCCAATATCGCCCAGAAAATCGATAACACGGCAAAAAAGGTCAATTGAGGGAGGGTGCGATGACGCGGAGTGTTGATTCATGCGGGCTTAGCCGTTGACGAAATACTCAAGCCAAGTTAAACGCTTACGCTGTAAGAACACGATAGTAGGGTATCGAAGTAGTGGCTCGGCCTGCTACCCCTAATGTGCCCCGCCGCTTCCTGCTAAGGGGTAGTCGAATATAAAGGCGCACTATACCTCCAGGGTACAGTAGCCGACTAGAAACTTCTATCTGAGGTGCCAAAAGAAAAAGCCGAGACCCAGCATGTGCTGAGCCTCGGCTTTGGAGCGACTGCTCGCTACCGTGAGACTATGAACAACCGGTCAAACCGCCAGCCGAGCTGTTCCATCGGCAGGTGACGCCTGTACCCTTGGGATGGGTTGAGGTTCCAGTGAACCCCGTTGTTGTTGCAGTGATCACTAGAGTCACCCCGTTCGAAAGAGCCGACACGCCCGGAAGGATATTACATCCGGCACTCGTACAATTCTTGTATATCTCGTTGTCTGCAAAGTAGGCCTCTTCAGCTGTAGCCACGTTGCGCAGGTCGCTCTTAGCCCGTGCGTCGAATCCTCGAGCGCGGTAGGCAGCAAACTGGGGGATGGCGATAGCGGCGAGAATACCAATGATCGCTACGACCACCAATAACTCGATCAAAGTAAAACCTTTCTCGTTCTTCATCTTGTATCTCCAAGGTACAACTAAACAATCCAAGCCAGATCACCAGAGACGGGTCTGAATACTTGTCAGGGGGTTAGGTCTCGCCTCCAGATCCGCTTGACCGACTGGTCTTCACAGCCCCAAAAGAAACCAAACCGCCATCCACAACCCGAGGCAATTTGGATGCCAGCGGCAGGCGAGTGGGACTGGGAAAATGCTCAGGATAAACAACTGTTTTTTCAGGTACCTAAGTCGGTGGGGAGGGAGGGCGTTTTGTGCCGTTAAGTGGACGGTGACAAAAATTGTCCAGCCGGATGACAAAATTGGTCCCGAAGCCTCTGTTACATGACTGTTTACCACATAAGCAAAACGGCAATCATGGGCACGTGCGCTACGGTTACATCTAGGCAGATGCTGTGTGTAGTTACCCTTGTCGGCCAATTAGCTGCCGTCCGACGGCCTGTAACGGGACTCGTTATTCGCAAGCAAGGGCAGTGCCCTTGTCGGCTGAGGACACTGAGAAGGAGCTCACTCCGCTTTCTGCGATGGCCCCCGTGCCTGTGACGTCTAGAGTCTCTCTGCGTCCGCTGATAATCGTTGTCAGGGTGCCGGTGACCGTAGTTCCCGAAAAAGAGAGAAGCGCATTGGCTGTGACCGCGTCAGCAAATCCGCCACCTTCGAGCTCTGTGGTTTCAAAGCTCACTGTAGCAGCGCTATTGCCCGACTGATTCACCTGCACGTCTTGGGCGACGTACGACACTTTTTGACTTGAATTGATACTATCGGCCTGTACTGAAGTAACAGTGACGGTGCAGGTAGAGAGAGTTGAGCCTAGGTCGGTCGCGAAAATAGCACCGTTAATAACGGTTGTGAATTCGCGATTTGGGTGCAACAGAGTCGCAACGACCGAGTAGTTGAAGGGCACCCGCGCAGTCGAAGAAGGTATCACAACCCCTAACGGCCCGGGCAGCTCAGTTGACCGTATTTGTGAGGCGAAAAGTGTTCGATTGATGAAGAAATCGACGCGTATCGGATACTGCTGATAGTCTCCGTTCTGGATTACGGCATCCACCAATATCTTCGCAACTTCGCTCCCCTTGGAGCCATCACCTTTCGAGTAATGTGTTCCCACCGAAACGAGGGGGCCGCGACGCTTCTTATCGACGTCTCCCGAGATACCCTCTGACGTAATAACGGGATTGGAGGGGGCCACAGTCGGCTCTGGTGCCGGCGTCGGGTCTGCCGGCGTCGGGTCTGTAGGTGCCGCCGTCGTTGTTGGTGTAGCAGTTGGCGTGACGGTCTGAGCTCCAACGGTACCTGGCACCGTCGTCAGAAGAAACGTTACTAACGTGAGGCAAGAGGGGGCGGTGATCAGGTGTTTCAGCATCATAAGATCTCATTTTATCACTGTATCACGGGGTTTATACCTCACCATTGGATGATCCGGCAACGCGGAACGTTCCAGAAGATGCCTCGCCCTTAAATATGCGACTATTTTGCGACTATTGCGGGGCCTCAAGGTGGGGCAACATATGGAGGGTAAGTTCGATACACCACTCACTACGTTTTTGTGAGGGTTAACCACATCTCTGTGGGCTCGTTTTATTGATGGCTCAGCTGTTTTAAAGGTTTTCTCATGGCCTACGCGTTTAATCGAAGGCTTATTTCTTTCATTGTGATTGCTCAAGGTATCTACCTTGCGGGTTGCGGAATCATTCACAAAAAGCCGGAGGCATCCGCTGATGAGATGGCGCTCGTTGGTAGGTCGATTCCGCCGGAGCAGGCGGGTGAAATCTTAGACGAGTTGGGAAGTAACTTCGTCTACGGACCGGCCTTAGGTGAGACGGCCGTAAATCTGGGAACGGTTGTTATGTTCCCTCCCTATGCCTTGTACTTGGTAGGCAATGCGCTATTGTCCTTCAGCGGTTACGAGCCAGTAACAGTCAGCTCATTGCTTCCCGACGAGGAGGGCAAGCAGTGGTCAGACGCGGTAGATTGGGTTTTCTCGGGGCCCGGACAGTTTGTAGCAGCTGTGGCGGGGAGAGAGTCACGTTCTCGAGAGGTGGCTGAGGCGAAAGTTCGAACGATACTTGAAAGCCTGCCTGCGAGGGGCGTTGGGGCGGCTTCGGAGCAACCTGCAGCCCGGGCCTTCGCGCCGTAATGAATTCAGAAGGGGAAGAGGTCGGATGAGTCAAACGGTAGGACTCGTTGCCCGCTCAGGGAGCGAGCGTGTTGTCTCGGTTGGACGAGAGCTCATTGCATGGTGTGCGGCAAGGGGTCTCCCATTGGAGGCAGAG
>JAYVGZ010000349.1:0-4364 GCA_043771805.1 Pseudomonadota bacterium | reverse complement strand
GGTTGTCGACTTTGATATTGTGAGCGGGGATATTCGTCGGGCGCGTGCGAATTTTCCTTCGTTGAAGAGACTGGTTTCTGAAGGGAACGGTTCATAATTCGGGGGCAACCCGAGGTTTCAGGGTTATCGCATCGCCGGTTCTTCTGGTATAGGTCGCCGTCTGATTCAGGGAATCTGGAATCCCCAACCGAAATCACTTCCCTAAAAAGGAGCGCGGCGGACAAGAAAATGAGGTTCTCCACACTTGTTATTGCGCTCACATTTTCAGTCACAGCGTGCTCATTTGTGAAGCAAGAAGCCCCTGTTCGCGAATCGGGTAGGCTTGGGAAGGGAAGAATTGTTTCCGTTTCCTTTTACGGCGGCCCAGGGTGTAAGTTGTCTGCTGCAACCGCAAGCGGAGAGCCCTTCGATGATTCAGCCATGACCGCAGCTCACCGAACACTTCCGTTCGGTACAAAGGTACGATTAGTAAATCCAAAAAATCAAAGATCGGTCGTTGTACGCATCAACGACCGAGGACCTTTCGTTGCAGGTCGAGAGATTGATATCTCCCACGGCGCAGCAAAACAGCTTGGCATCATCAACGACGGCGTAGCCCACCTTAGTATGACGGTAGAATAGGGTTAAAACGGCTGAGTAACGATTGTTAAGGTAATGGTGTGACGGTAGCCGTAGGCGTCGGTGTCGGACTAGGCGTAGCCGTTGCTGTTGAAGTAGGTGTCGTCGTGACCGCGGGAGTGCCTGTGATCGTTACGGTAGGGCCAGCCGTCGGTGTTCTTGTTGGTCGTCCAGTGTGTACTGGCGTTGGCGTGGTGGTAGGTTGACCAGGCTGGGTAAGAGGGTCGGTCCCATCCAGTACTTCTTGCCCATCTGAAACAGTATCACCGTCGGTATCAGCCTTAGACGGATTAGAACGGAGCGTAAAAACTTCGGTGCCATCACTCAACCCGTCCGTGTCGGTATCCGTCAACACCGGTGAGGTGCGAAACCGCCGTTTCTCAAACTGATCGTATATTCCATCTTTATCGTCGTCGCTCCTCTGCGCCTTGGAACGCATCTGTCCCTCGTCGCCTATGTATTCAGCAGCGAGGTCAGCTAAGAGCTGATGGCCCTCCGCTATTGGGTGTATCCCGTCGATGGAGATAGTTGATACGTCGAGGAGGTCAAAGCGAAGGTACACCGGAAAGGTGGGCGATCGAGTCTTCAGAAGGACTGCGTTCACGGCAGAGACAAAAGGCTCTTGAAATCTTCGGGTGGTAGGCGCAAGGAACGCAAGCACTATCAGAGGAGAGCTCTTATAAAGTTCTTTCGTTTTCGCTTGAACGTACAGTCCAATCCTCTTGAGCGTCGTTACAGTGAAAGCAGGCGTTACCTCTTCAAAGAAATCGTTGCGTCCGACATCTATGATGAGGATATCCGCAGCCCCGAGAGTTTTGACGATTGGTCCCCTCGGAGTTTTTTCGAAAGCCTGCTTTACGAACGCGAGGAGACGTTGGGAGGAGATCCCCCCAATGCCAATCTTGATCGATATTGAATCTGGAAACGCGAGCTTAAGTCTGCTGATGTACCCCGGGTTGGTGGGGCGCTCAAGATCTCCGCGGCCACCAACGAAGCTGTCACCGAGCCCAACGATATGGTGCTTTTCATCACAGTTGAAATCGACAAGGCCGCCAATTTTTGGGCAGGCGTAAGAGGTTTGAGAGAACAGTAAAGAACCAGAAATAAGGAAGGGCAGTAGCGCCGGCAGTCCACAAACTCTAACGAGACAAAACCCAACGATACGGTGAAGTGACCACATTGTAGTGACAAAAAGTGAGAACATCTAAATCCCGTGAGGCCGAGGCTACCACACGACCCCGCGCAGCTAAAGAATTGCGAGCAGCTAAAGAATTGCGAGCAGCTAAAAAATGGCGCGCAGCTAAAGAATACCGAGCCGAGAAGTTACGCTCCGATGGCAGCAACCATCTCGATCTCGACCACTGCTCCGAGCGGAAGGGCGGCTACTGCAAAGGTTGATCTTGCCGGCTTGTGGCTACCCAAGGCCGCACCATAGACGCCGTTAACTGATTGAAAATCTTTAATGTCTGTGAGAAATATGGTGCTCTTTACAACGTTGGCAAAAGTAAGGTTCGAAGCAGCCAAAACTGCTTTGAGGTTAGTGAGGGCCTGATCTGCCTGTGCCTCTAGTCCCCCAGAAACAAGGGCTCCGGTTGTAGGGTCGATCCCAACTTGGCCCGATAAGAACAAAAAACCACCAGCACTTACAGCGGGGGAGTAAGGGCCAACGGCCTTGGGGGCTCCAGGAATATCTTCAAAATACCGGATATCTTTGGTCATGATGGCACTCCAAGGCCGCGGGTGAAACCCGATTGGCTTCTGTTAAATCTTGATGAGAACGGTCTATACTCCCGCGATAATTCCTTAAAAAGTGTATTACTCCCTACTCAGTTGTTCAACCGGCTATTTTCTCTGGAAGACGCGATGAAAGAGTCGATTCTAGTCGTCGATGATGAGGACGATATCGTTGAGTTGGTGAGGTACAACCTCTCAAAGGCTGGCTACCGAGTTACCTGTGTGAGCACTGGTGAAGATGGATTGCAGGTCGCCTGCTCACAGAGCCCCGACCTGGTAGTGCTAGACTTAATGTTGCCCGGCATCGATGGGCTCGACGTCTGTCGACACCTTAAGAGTGAGGCTGCGACCAAGGGTATTCCAGTTATAATGGTGACGGCACGGGGTGACGAGGCTGATATTGTAACTGGACTCGAGTTGGGTGCCGACGATTACCTCGCGAAGCCGTTTAGTCCACGAGTTCTGCTGGCTCACATCAAGAGCGTATTGCGCCGCGGGAAGAGTACACCGACTGACGCGAGTACTGTCCTTAAGATCGAGAGCCTGACGATCAATCCGTTGCGACGAGAGGTTCATGTCGAGCAAGACCCGGTAGAACTCACGAACACTGAGTTCAAAATTCTGCATTTTTTAGGCCGTCAGCCAGGAGTTGTCTTCACGCGGTATCAGATAGTTGATGGGGTGCACGGAGATGATTATCCGGTGACCGATAGATCGATTGACGTGCAAGTTGTTGGGTTACGAAAAAAGTTAGGTGAGTGCGGGAAATATGTCGAGACAGTTCGGGGTGTCGGCTACCGCTTCAAAGGGTAAGGGGTGTTGAACGGAGCTGTGCCAGGAAGCCTGTTCGCGCGCTACCTCGCGGTCTTGGTCGCGTCTTGGGCGCCACTACTGGTACTACTCTGTTTTCCTCGACCCCTCTCCTTATCAACGGTGCTTGCGACTGTTGCCGGTGCAATGGTGATTGGCGTAACAGGAACTCTGATCCTTACACGACGACTGACACAGGCTATTGCTCGAATGGAGCGCGCTACCGAGAAATTCGCCGAAGGTGAACTCGCTTTTCGAGTGTATCCTCCACGTATTCCTCAGTTGGCAGGGCTCGCCCGTGGACTTAACGGAATGGCGATTCAGCTACAGGACAGAGTTAACGCGCTTGTGCGGCTGACCTCAGAGCAAGATGCAATCTTACGGAGCATGGTCGAAGGCGTCATCACCATTGATGTTGCGGGACGCATCATGCGGGTTAATGAAGCTGCTATCTCGTTACTGGGGATAAGAACTGATTCGGTCGTTGGTCGTTCCGTTCCAGAGGTTATTCATCATGCAGAGTTGCAACGTTTCATCCACGATAGTGTGAGCGTTGGTGCGTTTTCTTCCGCTACCGTGTTGGTTTGGTCAACATCATCCGAAAGCCATGTCGAGGCAACCGCTACGCCACTTCATGCACTTGATGGGAAGGTAACTGGAACGCTCGTAGTGTTGCATGACGTGACTCGCGTGAGACGGCTCGAAGAGATTCGTCGGGATTTCGTTGCAAACGTCTCACATGAACTTAAAACTCCAATTACCTCCATTAAGGGATTCGTAGAAACGCTTCTCGATGGCGCGATGCACGAACCAGACGCACTTCGAAAGTTCCTCGGAATTATTGCGCGCCACGCGGATCGTCTAAACGCAATCTTTAATGACCTTCTAACGCTGGCTCGACTAGAAGTAGAGGGCGAGGACGCTCAGATCGAGCTGTGTGACTACCCAATATCCGACATCCTCGAAGGTGCTGTTGAGACGTGTATGTCGTCGGCTCAGGCGAAGGGGCTTGAACTCGTGCATGAGGGTTCTCGCACAGTGAGGGGCGATGTAAACGCTAGTCTACTTGAACAAGCTGTAGTGAATTTGCTCGATAACGCGATTAAGTTCACCGACGCTGGGGGACGTATCTCTGTTTCAGCCGAGCGAGAGGGAGACTGGGTTCGATTATCGGTCGTCGATAATGGATCGGGTATCGACAA
>JAYVGZ010000348.1:0-2406 GCA_043771805.1 Pseudomonadota bacterium | reverse complement strand
TCTTACACCCTCAGTTTGTGCCTCTGAAATTCGCAAAATAATACTATTCGCCCCTCAAATTTGCTTGCTCAGCAAGAAAGTACGCAACTAATCACTGCTCCCCTCGAACACACCTCACCGACGCGAAAGTCGGCGTTTAAGTTGTGCCGCCGCGATTTACAACCTCGGGTCGAACAAAATGATAAAAGCTACCCTGAGTCCATCCTCGAAGAGTCCACAGGCCACCGTGGCTTGGTGCCGGGCGCTCATTCGACGAGCTCGAGGTTCGACGGCTGCCGTGGTGCACAACGCACGTAGGTCTGCTGCGAAATCTTGCAAAAAGGTTCGAGCTCGCGCATACGCGCACGGATATTCCGAGGGCCGCAGAGACGCTCAAATCAACTTTTTCGCATTCACCGCGCGCGCGGAATCTCTTGCAGATGACTATCGGCGCCAGTATCGAGAAGAGTGTATTGAAATTGCCTTTACACTAGCGGAAGAGATCGTCGGCGCCGAGCTACTCCAAAGGAAGGACCTCTATCACCCCTGGCTTCAGTCGGCCCTTGAGATTCTCCCGCCGAGCGGCGTGCCAAAGCTCCACTATCATCCAGATCAAAAATCAATCGTGAGCGACCTCATTACTGACTGCCACACCGCTATCAACACGGTCGAAGACCCTTCATTACAACTCGGTGAAGTTTCGCTGCGGAATAACTTTGGCGGGGTAGACTTTTCGTGGCGGCATGCCCTTACCTCGCTTCGACAAAGCACACCATCGAGGAGATAAATGAGTCCGCTTACCAAACATCCGGTATCTCCTCACTTGCTACGAGTTACTGGTGAGGTCGCGGCAGTTACGGGGTCTTCAATCGTGGCACGCCTACCACGCGCATCAGTCGGCGATCTCTGCTACATCCGCACGCGCGCCGGGGTCGAGATCGCTGCGCAGGTGATCGGATTTAATGATCGGACCTTCGCTCTGGCGCCTCTCTCAGAACCTTCCGGAATCTTCCCCGGCGCTCAGGTATCCACATTTAGCTCATCTATCTCAATTGGTGTGGGTGAATGGCTGAAGGGCCGCGTGATTAACGCCCTCGGCGAGCCGATCGATCAAAAAGCACTCTTGGTTAATACCAATTCGCGCCGACCGCTCTACAGCCCTTCACAAAGCACATCAGACAGACCTCTCATTGAAGAGGTCCTAACAACCGGAATTCGAGCCATCGATGGATTTTGCACCCTCGGTTTGGGCCAAAGAATCGGTGTGTTTGCGAGCGCCGGTGTGGGCAAATCAACCCTTTTGGGAATGCTCGCAAGGAACGCAAAGATCGACATAATCGTGGTCGCTTTGGTTGGCGAAAGGGGGAGAGAGGTGCGCGAATTTATCGAGACCACGCTTGGTGCAAGTGGATTGCAACGTAGTGTCGTTGTTGTTGCAACCAGTGATGAGCCCTCGATGATGCGTCAAATTGCCCCGTATACCGCTACTACGATCGCAGAGTACTTTCGCGATTCCGGAAAGAACGTGTTACTGATTATTGATTCACTCACACGCATGGCTCGGGCGGTTCGAGAGACAAGTCTCGCAGCCGGAGAGCTCCCAGTTCGGCATGGCTATACTACCTCTGTGTATACGGAGCTCCCTAAACTTTTAGAACGTGCTGGAACTAATAGTAAGGGCTCGATTACCTCGTTTTGTACCGTTCTGACAAACGAGGAGGACGATATCGATCCCCTCGCAGACGAGGTAAAAAGTCTTATCGACGGCCACCTCGTACTGAAAAAAGACTTCGCTTCAAAAGGAATTTTGCCGGCTATCGATATCACTCAAAGTATTTCTCGACTCTTCACTCGTTTAAATCATTCCGACTATGTCTCGGCCGCTAGAATCGTTATTCGCGCCCTCACAAGGCTGGTGAAAGAGCGTGAGATAGTCCTCTTGGGTGGAACACCCGATCCTGAGCTAGCAAAAATAATGTCTCTAGAGAAAGAACTCTTTGATTTAATTCGCCAGAACTCGAATGACTCTCCAGAATTGGATACAGTGAGAGATACAGTAACAGCGCTTGCGCTACGCCTAGCCTGCTAATTCAATTCCCGCTGGTATCTCATCGCCGAAGAGCCGATTACGTACCTCTGCATCGAGATCGACAACTATTTCTACTGATTGCAAAGTCTGGTCAGCTACGCCGAGACTTCGGAGCTTACTGAGGACAATCGACCTGTGCGCCTCCGAAATATCACGCCTAGGATCATCGGTCCGACGAGAAAGGCTCACGAGCATACGGCTGAAGCTAACTTTTTCTTTCTCGTCTACCTGCAGCCGCGTCAACTGCAATAGTATCTCCTCGATATACCTCCCCACTAGAACGGTATCGAGCTCCGAATACAGCGGCACACGTGCGCCGACGCGCTCAATTGACCACA
>JAYVGZ010000347.1:0-2524 GCA_043771805.1 Pseudomonadota bacterium | reverse complement strand
TGTCGCGCAACATGTGGAGTAACAGCGGGACAGTCTTCTGGATTCCGCGATCCTGAAAAACGGCTCGTAGGTTATCAACCACACTGATACCTTGAGCTTGGGCGGTGTTGGGAAGCCACATACCGGTCAATGAATGACGCAATAAAAGGATCGAAACCCAACCGAGAAGAAAGATTGCGAACAGAAAAACAGCTCTGCAATGAGAGAACCGGTACGTACTGAGCGAACATGCGACAAGCAGTACCGTGGCGCATTCGTAGACGAGATCGACGCGAGAGTACGAAATGAGCACGAGGGGAAGCGCAAGCCAGAGAGAAACCGAACGCTCGCGGTAGATCTGCACGGCTATACCCAACAGCAGCGCAAGCCCTGCGTGGGTTATGCAGTTCTCCATACCCGAGTGGTGCCACACCATGAAGGTTCCAGAATTCGTCACGAGGGTACTCGTTAATACCGTTCCCACGGCGGACATTGTGGAATCGAACCTCAACGTGCGGAAGAAAAACACGAAGGCGAGCCCGAGCATAAACGAGGCCAGAAGTGTCTGGAAGAGAATATAGTTGTGGTACCCGACACCAGCCGCCCAGTACGCCAATCCAAAAACTGCTGCCTGTAAAGGAGCCGAGAATGCTTCTACCCGCTCCCCGCTCGGGCTCACCCCCAGAAAACCGAAATCAACGACATTCCGCGCAGAACTGAGTGTAATAACTCCATCGTCTCTATCGAGATAGAAATCCTCTGGGATGTAGTGCAATCGCAGCTGCAGTATCACTACCGTGGCAAGAGCCGGCAGCCAGTAGTCAGAACTCTCTTGAAAAATCCCTTGCCACCATTTGCGACCGCAAAGTCGGCTGAGGAACGGTATAGGTAAGCGCATCCTGGTATAATTAGCGAATAATAAAGATGCGCACCAGGCTCAATGAAAGTGGCAGAGAGCCCAAGGTAAGCAGGGAACAAAAATAACGCGAACTTTACCGTTGATAGGGCAACGTTACGCTCACGCAACTTTCAATCCCAATTGCCTTCGTCCTCCCTATCTCGAACGGGTCTCGATGAAAGGTAACGCTCCATCGTCTCTCTCAGCCGTCGAATCATCTCTAAATCACTGCATCCCGGTATATCGAGGTCTGCCAACACGATATGGACACTTTCTGGCACAGGGGTCCCAGAGAGCAGATTGCCGACCGGGTGACTTTTCATTCTTGTTAAACTATCGACATCTCCGTACCATCTCCATGCCGGTAGCCACTCACGTTGTAAGACACAAGAAAAGCGATCTGCAGCTCGGACTCATCCGGTGTTGATATTTGAAAGGCCCATCCATGACCAACGTACTCCAAACACCAGTACCTTCCAACACTATTTCAAACGGAGTACCGCCTGCAACTGAGCCTTTCGTCATGGTGGTATTCGGGGCCTCTGGAGACCTCTTCAAGCGACTTCTTGTGCCGGCACTCTACAATCTGGAGTGCGACAGCCTCCTTTCGAATAGCGTTGCCGTTCTGGGAACTGCCACACGCCCCCTCTCAACAGAGGAGTTCAGAGAACGATTGAGTGGGGACGATGGCATCAGGAAGTTTCACACCCGAAAGGAGTTCGACGAGACCGGGTGGCAAAGGCTCGTCAACCGTTTTGATTACATGTCGGGGTCATTTGAAGATCTCGCGCACTTCGAAAATCTGAAAGCAAAAGTGAAGGAGCTCGACGAGAAAGTTGGGGCAGGTGGTAATGTGCTCTTTTACTTCGCAACGTCGCCGTCTTTCTTTGGGCTACTGTGCCGAAATCTAAGCGAAGCGGGATTCAAAGAGGGCCCCGGCTGGAAGCGAATTATCGTTGAAAAGCCCTTTGGAACAAGCCTTGAATCAGCGCGCCAGCTTAATACTGACGTCTTAGCCCATTGGAACGAGGAACAGATCTACCGAGTCGACCACTATCTTGGGAAGGAAACGGTTCAGAACCTTCTTGCCTTCCGATTTGCGAATGGCATGTTCGAACCACTCTGGAATAAGAATCATATCGACAACATTCAGTTCAACGTTGCTGAGGCCGTCGATGTTCAGGGGCGTGGTGGGTACTACGATCAGTCCGGCGTACTGCGAGACATGATGCAGAACCATATGTTTCAGATGCTGGCCTACCTTTGCATGGAGACCCCAGGGTCATTTGAGCCAGATGCGATTCGCAATGAAAAGGCGAAACTACTTCAGTCGGTGCGGGTTTATAAGCAAGAAGAGGTGGGGCAGTTTGTCGCACGAGGCCAGTACGGCCCCTCACACGGGGCAGACGGTGTTGTGGATAAGCCAGGGTACCGTCAAGAGACGAAAGTAAATCCCGAGTCCAAGACAGAAACGTACGCCGCTGCTCGCCTTCATATCGACAACGTAAGGTGGGACGGAGTGCCGATCTATCTGCGATCGGGGAAAGCGCTGTGGAAGAGAAGCACAGAGATCATAGTTGAGTTTAAACGCCCCCCAGTGCGGCAGTTTCGCGGCACCCAAATTGATGAGCTTTCTGCCAACCGGCT
>JAYVGZ010000346.1:0-8397 GCA_043771805.1 Pseudomonadota bacterium | reverse complement strand
GCTCGTTGTCGACCAAAGGTTCGCCTGACTGCAAAAGTTGTTCTCGTAACACTTTTGATTTGTGAACAAAAATATACCCGTGAACGGATACCGGATACGTAGGTTGAGTTGGCGCTTTCTTACTTTTATGCGCTTCTGGTCGAGATTGTAGCATCCAACTACCTGTGGTGAGGCCTCCCGCCATTAAGGTACCGATGCCCCAGAGAATTTTTTCCTGCATTCTAGCCCTCCTTACTGCACTCACCTGCGGAGTCGCAGCTTTTTTCTCATTTGATAGGATGATTCAAGAGGACTCAGCATCTAATGCGCTACTAGCTGGCCTCCGCATGGGCGAGAACCACTTCATTTTCAGAAACAACTCCCACCCAGGCGCGTGCTTCGGAAACGCTCTCTTGCACGTTGGGAGCGAGGATCACAGCTTTCACATTCACACCGAAGGATGGGCTCAATTCGAGTTGGGTGGAAACACAATTCAACCGGAGTGGAGCGGCGAGCTCAGCTTTAACCCGCTCTCCCAATTAGGTAACTCCGTTTTTTCCCTCTCCGTTGGTGAGCAGAAGTTTCGATTTGGAACCAAAAATATAAACCCGGTAACTGCGGTTCTTATCCTGAAGGTGGGTGAAAAAGAGCAAGTCTTCGAGCAGAACATTCCTGGACCTTTTGAAATGCTTCCGTCTGGTGATGGGTCCTACAGAATAGTTGGTCCGCCCATAACGAATGCTCTTCAGTCCACACCTTTCTTCACGGCGGGTGCGGGTAGCCTGCCTGAATTGCAAGCCACCGTCGATCGAGGGTTCGACGCGAATTGTACGCGTTCCAATGGTGTACCGATGAGCCTAGCGCCACTTCAATCGTTCGCCGATTCGATTAGAGCGAACTTTTCAGGGCTACTGCCAGGAATTTAAAAATGATTGCAACGCTCGTAAGACCGAAATTTCTCTCCTGCCGAAATCGTTGGCGTAAGCAGTCCCTCAGCAAGCGTCGTAGTCAGGATGTCGTACTTCTCGGTTTTTCGTTCGCGGTCATGCTGGGGATGTACTTCGGCACCCAGTGGGCGCTACAGCAGATGGGAAACCTTCCGTTTCTTCTCTACATGCCCCCTTCCCTCCCCCTTGGCCTGATGCTCCTTATGCTGCTCGGTATGCTCTGTATCTCGAGCCTTGCAAGTTCGCTGGGAAGCCTCTTCTTAGCCGATGATATTGAGCTACTTTTAGCGTGCCCCGTCTCAACTTTTAAGCTGTTCATGTCACGCTTCCTTCAAGTATTACTAACGGTGGCTTGGATGCCTTTCGTGTTTCTTTTCCCCGTTCTATTAGCGTTCGGAATTCGGCACAACGTTGAGGTTTGGTTTTATCCGTACACCATGATCGTCCTCGTACCTTATTTTATTATTCCAGTCGCCTGCGCTAGCCTTTTGGCAGCCCTCATCATGTCAGTCATTGATCCGCGCTGGACCCGCGTATTAGTAGTAGCGTGCGTTGCATTGGGGATTCTCGGAGTGATCTATCTTGCTGATCTTCTCACCTCGCTACTCTCAAGCCGAAACGACCCTAACCAAGTCATGCACTTCGTCGCTACACTTTCTCGCGCAAACTCCACCTGGATCCCCTCAGCTTGGGTTGCAACGGCTCTTTCTGAGGTCCTCATCCCAAGTGGAAAGAACCTATTAGTTAGAGTGGTCCTTCTTTACTCGACCGCTATCTCGCTCACTGCGCTTGCGTACCTTGCGATTGAATTGCTACACGGGCGAGGCTACACGCGCTCACGAAATAGCACACGCTCTCTGCGACGCACCAGAATTCGTCGCTCTCCCCGAACATTTACGAGTCAAACGTGGGCGATATTGCTTAAGGAATTCCGCTCCCTCTTCCGTGACCTTGCACAAAGCACTCAGATTCTTTTCCTTGCATGTATGTGCCTTTTGTATTTGGCGAATTTAAGAATGTTTGTTTCAATCGACTCCTTCCCACCAGAGTCGAGGGTATGGTGGCAAAACATCTTCTTTATCATGCATACGTCGATAACTGCCTTCTTTACGTCCTCCATCTGCACAAGAGTGGTGTTTTCTTCAGTATCGCTCGAAGGGAAGTATTTCTGGATTTTGCAGGTAGCACCAATAAAAATAGCAAGTGTGCTTCGTTCTAAATTCTGGGCCTGGTTTGTCCCTGTTTCGGCTATCTCAGCCGTACTTTTTGCCGCCGGGACATATGTCATCATCGGGCGAATCGACGTGTTAATTTTCTATGTGGCCCTCAGCTTCTTTGTTAGCTACGGAATAGTCGGACTCGGAATCGGACTTGGAGCCTATTTCGCCGACTTCTCGTGGGAGCACCCTTCTCAACTTGCCTTAAGCCTTGGGAGCTTCGTCTACATGCTAGCGAGCGCACTACTCGTTATTGCGAATATCGTCCCAATGAGCATTATCCTCCGCCTCGATTGTCCAGTAGATGACTTCATGGCGTTACGAAACACAGTACTTACAATGCTCTTGGGGGTCACGGTGGCAGCGGTAAACATCGCGGTAGCGCAAGCGGCCATGAGATTAGGCGAAAGATCTCTCGAAGACGGCAACTACGCCTAGCTTGCATAGCTCCTTGCCCCAACCCGCACGAGCGGCAATGATACTTCCGTTGCGTCGTAAAATCACCCGGCTCGCCAATTCAAAAAAATGGGAGACAACTTTACAGCCACCACTCTTGCCTCCCAAAAAGCGACTCGTACTGCTGTGATCGGCATTGTGGTGAATGCTAGCCTTGCTCTTATCAAGGGCGTTGCTGGAGTGGTCGGAAATTCCTACGCCTTGATAGCCGACGCAATCGAATCCGCTACCGACATCTTTAGCTCTCTCGTTGTGGTGGCTGGGCTGACGCTCGCGGGAAAGCCACCCGATGATGACCACCCGTACGGACACGGAAAGTTTGAGCCACTAGCAGCCCTGGCTGTTGCCGTTATGCTTTTTGGCGCCGCGATAATAATAGCAGTTGCAAGCGTGCGCGAGATCCTCATCCCCCACCACGCCCCTGCCCCTTTTACTCTTCTTGTGTTGATCGGGGTAATCGTCGTGAAAGAGAGCCTTTTCCGTTTCGTTATCGGAGTCGGCAAAGAAGTGGCAAGCACCGCCGTCAAGACTGATGCCTGGCACCACCGAAGTGACGCAATTACCTCTGCTGCAGCCTTTGTAGGTATTGCGATAGCAGTTGTAGGAGGGCCAGGCTACGAAGCAGCAGACGACTTCGCCGCGCTCCTTGCCTCGTTTATCATTGCCCTCAACGCCGCACTACTGATGAAACCGGCGCTTTTTGAGCTTACCGACCAGGCCCCTGATCCGCAGATAGCGCTTACGGTGAGAAGTGTGGCAGAAACCGTGCCCGGTGTCCTAGGAACTCATAAATGCAACGTCCGCAAACTCGGCTTTGATTTCTTTGTCGACCTCGATATTCTGTGCGATCCCGAGGCAACCATTCGGCAGGGCCATGATATTTCGCACGATGTGGGCGAGGCTGTGCACCGTGCCCTTCCGAACATCCAAAAGATCCTCGTTCATGTCGAGCCAGTAGATGACTACGGAAGAAGGTCACGCGATGCACAGAAAGTTTAGCACTTTGGGTTCTCCCTTATTACTGCTGGTGTTCCTCGCCAGCTTCTTCCTCCGTTCTCAACTTGAGGCTCAATCGCTCACGCACTATCTCCAATCTGCTGCACCAGCGCGCATCGTAGAGCGACTCACGGACGAGCCAGCGCCCGGCATTGGGCTACGATTTGTGAGCCACACTTGGCAAGGAGCGGAGTGGACGCACGTGTTGCGCGTGTATGCGCCGCACACCTTAAAATTTCCTGATACGGCGCTCCTGCTTGTCACAGGGAGTAAGGACCCGAAAAAGTACGGCAATGACCTACAAAAGATTGCTGACGAATCCGGCGCTTACGCTGCGGGGCTCGGCTCGATTCCCAACCAACCATTGTTCGAGGGCTTGAGCGAAGATCGTCTCTTGGCCTACACCTTTGAAAAGTACCGGCAGACTGGTGATGCGTCATGGCCTGTCTTGATGCCAATGGTAACGAGCGTGGTCCGAGCACTCGATCTTCTAGAGAACGAGTTGAAGGAGAGGCACCACATCCCCTCGCTCAAGGCCGTGGTCACTGGCGCCTCAAAACGGGGATGGACAACCTGGCTTACCCCAACGGTTGATAAGCGGGTTATTGCGATCGCCCCCGCCGTATTCGACATGCTCGATATCCCAGCGCAGGTTTCTCACGCCAGAGAAGCGTACGGACAAGACAGCCCGAAGATTCAGGCTTATACCGCTCTGGGCCTGACGGATAAGTTACTGCAACCACGCATGGCAGAGCTGATGCATATGATCGACCCCGTTCAGTCGGCAAAGCAGATATCGGTTCCTAAACTCGTTCTGTTAGGCGCGAATGACCCCTACTGGGTTGCTGATTCGTTCTCTCTTTACGAGAAGCAACTCATCGGTCCAACGAATGTCGCGATTCTTCCGAACGTAGGGCATGGGGTACTTGGAACACAAATCGGGCAAGAGACTTTACGACGTTGGTTCTGGCTTATTGCTGCAAAGCTTCCATTTCCTAAGGTTGATTGGACCATTACCGTGCGCGACCAGTCGGCCACTCTCCTTATTTCATCCTCATACCCGATACACTCGGCGCTGCTCTGGGAAGCTGATTCAGAGAGTCTCGACTTTCGCCTGAGCAGCTGGACCTCCACACCCATTTCAGTCACTGAGGGCTCTCAAAAGGTCACCTCACAGGTAGCCAGACCGCAGCACGGAAGGCGGGGGATTTTTGGCGAGATCCAAGTGATGACGACGGTTGGAATATTGCGCCTTACTTCCCCAATTACCCTGCTGCACCCACGAGAAGATAAATCGCACCCCCAGTAAGTAAGTTGAGAAATCTTGGATAGGTTTCAGGTTTATTCAGCTAGTAATCACAAACGACTTCCAGTACGGCCTTCCCTCGAACCTAAACTCAACCCCATTCCCCTCGAGTAATGTTGTTCGCCACTGAAACTCCCGTAAAGTTTCGTTAACCCAGACAGCTTTTTCTCGCGGATAACAGATGCAATCAGTTGGCCATTCCGTCTCAATGCGGAGGATCGAATAGCCGTGAGCAAAAAGAAGTTCGACTAACTCCTTTGATGACGAACCGAGCCGCTGCAACCAGTTCTCCTCAATTTCTAAAAACAGTACCGGACGATCCACCGTGAGTATTATGGTGGAGCCCTGAAGACATGCGGTCTCTGCGCCCTGAACATCAATCTTTCCAAAAGCGATCGACTCGCTTCTAAACTGGTCGAGGGGAACAATAAGGGTCGATTCAGACCCCACGCCAATCGGCGTTGCGCCGATGTTCCCCGCGATTGCTTCCCTAATAGCCGGCACCGCACACTTCCCTGCGACGTCACCCAAAGCGAACGGGTATGCCCATACGTTAAGAATCCCATTGATAAAGAGGTGCGCCGAAAGCTGCTGAAAGACAATTCGTTGGGGCTCAAAAGCAAGGACTCTCCCACTTCCTCCAACCAGCCGAGCTAGTTCGAGGGTATGAAACCCGAAATTAGCCCCAGCATCGAATACTGAGTCCCCTGGTCGCACGAACCGGCGCGCAACCTCTAGGAAGTGGGGTTCCCAGCCACCCGTCGATCGTACGGCATCAGAGATCATGTCCCCTTCAAAGAGAATCCATCGAAATCCATTACCTGAGGTTTCAGTCGCGTGCATCGCATCCTTGGATGTTACAGAGAGGGCTCTCCTCTCCCACAACATGACCTCAAATCGGATGATGTGTCGATGAGGTTTTAATAATCCTAAAAACGTAGTTGCGGTTCGCACAGCGGCCCAGCTGACTCAAAACCGCTGCGGCTTTTCTGTTTCCCTATCGAGGAGGGACGGTCGGACTCAGACTAAGCCAGTACTCCTTGTCATGCCCCAGCACCCGGCCGAAATTCTCTGCGAGCTCTTCAGTCATATCCGACCATTCGCTCAAGAAATCACTTACAATTGCCGCATCCATATGCATTACCGCTGCGAGCTTCTCCGCTGAAATTCCACGTGATTTTATTATTCGAGTGACGATCTTGGCAGGATGAATAACTTGTTTGGGCCTACGCCCACGTCGTGCCTCTAAGCGTACCGGGGCAGGCGCGCGATTACTACAAACCGCCAGGAGTGCATCCGCAAACGCGTCCGGCGTACTGGATCCCCACAGTGCCGACATATTCTGGAGCATCCGTGGGCGATCCCGGAGCTCGCTTGTGCTTAAAGAAGCCTCTCCTCGCTGCACCCGGGCAAGCTGGTCTACTAAGAGCGCGGCATTTGACATAGTGATCGTCACAATGGCTTTGGTACGGTGCTCTCGAAAGTTCGAATATTTCGAGCTTGCAAGCATATGCTCGACCGCTTCTTCGATTGCCTCTACCCTCAAAGGTTCAGCGATAACCCCATCTGCACCAGCGGAAAGCAATGCCGAAAGCATCGTACCATCCCGCTCGCATTCCTTTACAAACACAAAAACGGGAGGGGAAGAGTTGCTCTCATCTGATGTTGCCAACTTTTTAACAAGCTCAAGTCTCGAGTCGTAGGTGCGGGTAGCCACCAACACAAAATCAATCGTTAGGTTTTCTTTTAACCGTTCAGCAAGATCTCCGACCTGCTGAGCAAGATGAATTGCAACATCAAATTTTCCGGCTTGAAAGGACTCCTTAAAGCGCTGCTTCGTGGCGCCGTCGGAGCAGAAGAGAACAAGGTTTAATGTACCTCGCATTGTTTTCCCTAATTGCAAAAGAGCTTCTCGAAGAGTATCGACACCTCGGTTTTACATAATTAGATTTGGGGGCTTTTTGGTACTAATTCTTGTAACTACCTGTCTTGCCCGATTACCCCGGTGCCAAAGAGGATGCAACTTGGAGAATATGTGTCGCTATTAAACCAATAAAAAGGCGCCCTCGAGAAACTCGAGGGCGCCTTCCCATCTAATAGGTCAATAGAGCAGATGCTCTGTCGAGGTGTGTATTAGAATGTGTAGGTCAGCATAGGTGTAACAAAAGCGCTGTCGAGACGGATGTTGTGTCCGCCCTGTCCGTCAACGCCAGCCCACATATATCCAGCCTCAAGCGAAACACCGAGCTCGTCAGTGAATGCATAGTGAACGCGGCTGCTCAAGTGCATACCAGCCCCCGTCTCAGAGATGTCGTTAGCTGTAACAACGATATCTGGACCACCGCCTACATAGAGGGTTGTTGCCTCATCAAGTGGAGCCATGTACTCAGCTGCAAACGGGATACGGATGTAAGTAACTCGTGTGGTCTTATCTGGTGCCTCACGAGCAAACTCAGCATTGTCTTGGCCGAGGTACATGTGTCGTCCCTCTACCCCAATACGGAAATTGATCGGCAGTTCGTCACACCAGAAATCGAGCGCTGCGCCTGCCAAAGGAAGGTTTGACTCCTTAGCGAAGAATGCAACGGGTAGACCGCCTGAGAGACGGTAATGATCCGTGCAACCACACTCTTGCTCAACTGGAACTGCCTGTGGAGCTGCCCTCACAACTGGTGCTGCTACTGGCGCTACAACGACTGGCGCTGGTGCCTCAACCTTCCTTGGTGCTCGTGCCCTTGGACGCTCGTTAGGCATTCCATCAGCGAAAGCGACTGCTGGAACAGCCAAAGCGCACGCCACAGCGGCTGTGCTGAGCAAACTTCTAAACGATTTAAGAGTCTGAAAATACATTAGGTTATCCTCCCTAGATAAACTTAATTTCGAGGATCCTACCATAGTAGGGCCCGTGAGTCACCGAGATGATGCTCGTCACACTGCGCAAAACTCTAGAACATTTTCTGGTGTCCTGGTACCTACTTATTTGCAGCCTTCGTATTTTTTTGGGTCAGTACGAGTCTTTTATGCCACAAGCCTCCACGCCTACCACTTCGACCCACTAATCCGTTTTCATCCCCTTTACACTCTTCCGGCCACCATATCTGCGATAAGGCCTCCGCGGTGGTCAAGCTTTTCGCCGGTGGTCCGTTGGCGGGTCAGCGCCGCTTCGCTTTGTACAACTTGAATAGAACGGCATTTTCGAGCCACCTCCAACTGATAGATGTGACGGTTATCATGTAACAGGTTTCGCTTGCCAGCGTTGCGTCTACTCCCTTCCCCCCTTGCAGCACCGTGCGTGTATCAGCCCCGGTAAGCAAATTCCTGCCGTTGAATGTCGTGTCTTCAACGATCCGGTTCCACTCAGACTAAAGAGCTGAAACCTCCTTCTGTAAACTTTGCCGCTGCGTGTCCCCAAAGGTGCCTGAGATCGCTTGGGTAGAGAGCTCTTGGATGCGGTCTGGTAACCGTTCAGGCAGTGGAGTTAAAATTCGAGGAGCGT
>JAYVGZ010000345.1:0-7459 GCA_043771805.1 Pseudomonadota bacterium | reverse complement strand
CCACCATCGACTTTCGTTGACAGGGGATTACTTGCACTGGCTGCGACCTTTACAGAGTTTACAGAGGCGGACGAGGTGGCTTTCGACAGGTCGACTACTAGCTTTGACTTGGCACGTTTGCCGTTCACTACGATCGATTTTTTAGCAACCGAGCCGACAACTTTGACGGAGGTAGCCTTTGCGGCATCGATGGTGAGCTTGTTGAGGGTACACGAGAGCCCTAGTTTCTTCTTTCCAGCTTTGAGAGCTTTGGAGGCGCAGGTGATAGTACTCGCACCGGTACACTTGAGGGTTGCAGCGGTTTTGCTCTTTTTTGAGACCGTGCAATCGGCATGTGCTGCGCTGAGTGGAGCAACGAGGAATGCGACAAGGAAGAGAGATTTAACGACGTAGCCCATACAGCACCTACTCCAAAATTGCGTACCCAAACACGGTCGTCAGTAACGCTTCAATGCTGGATGTTTTGTGGTGCAATACGGCAGTGACGTTGGTCACATGCCTAAGTTACTGAAGATTCGTCGGGTTTTATTCTGTTTGGCTGGGATCTTCAGCGACGGACCCTTCAGTGTTTAGCGGCGAGCGCAAAAACTGAAGAGCGACGCCCCGAAACGGCTGAAACTGTAATGTGGTCGTAGCGGATAGGCGAGTAGTGAACAGTAGTGACCGGGCCATGAGCTCTTCCTCTGGCGAAGAGGACGCTGCTACCTCGAGCTCTCGCTCTTCATAGGAGCTGCCAGCTTCATCGGGAGTGCTTTCGTTCTTCGGTTTCTCATCAACCGGAATCGCTTTTTTCTTGTCGCCAATCACGATTGCTTTTGCCCCTTCGACGACCCCGTCTTTAACATCTCCCCAGGTCCAGCCTAGTCGTTGTCCAACGCTCGCCAAAAGCTCTCGACTTTTTGCGATATTTGGGACCATGACAATTCCCATCGTGACGATAAGGAAAGCGACCGACCCTGCAACGACTGCGCCGCTCCACGTGCGCAGGAATGTTGAAGCTTGAGCGAGCGGCGCAAAGATTCGATCCCGGGCCGCGGTGTAGATAGAGATGGCTACTGTTGGCGCGGCGAGCTGAATACTTTTGGCGTAATATCCTTCGTTATTGCTGTTCACCTCTCGTACCTTGGCAGCAGTCGCGGCTGCTTGGGCTACTTTTCCTTCGGCTGAGTGAGGGAGCAGGGTGGCAATGTCAGTTGATCGTACGTGTGGTGAAGTTATCCAGCTAGTGGGTGAGAAATTTACATTACAGCAAACTACACAGAGGCCAAGCGCCTCGGTTCTGGCTAAGAGCCGTTCAGCGAATGCCTCCCGCCACCGGCCGTTGAAGGGAAGAAAGGGGTCGTTAAGAACGAGAGCACGAGCGCCAGACTCTGTCGCATGCAACAAAAGAATCTGTCGAGTTACCATTGCGGGCAGGTAGGCGCAGTTGAGGGAGGCTACCGACTTAAGATCAAACGTATGGATGAGCTCCTCGCCATCATTCGAAAATGTTGCGAGGTATTCCCGAACGGTCATTTCGGGCAGAGCTTCATCGAACCCAATAAAACAGAGCTCTTTACGTGAGAGGGTGCGCCCGTCGTCAATGAACCGGGCGGGGGCACTCTCCGAGGGGTTTGTAAGCGCGAGCTCCCACCCTGAAGAGATAATTCCAGAGGCGTCAGAGATCATCTCAATGCGGCCCGGAGCTACCTTGAGAGCCAGAACCTTCCGTTGAGGAGGGCTGAACAGGAGAGTTAATTCTTTCGCCATTACTTACAAGCCTTTGCGTCTAGCCTGGATTTCTCACGGACCTCGACCTAATCGGCCGAGACATGAGAAATTCGTTTAAAAAATGGCCATCCTTGGCCATTTTTCAAAGCGGGGGTCACTGATTCGCCACGACACAGTGTCGAACCAAAGACCCCCTACAAATCAGCGCTAATGCACTGATTTGGCAACACCATCCTGGTGTTGCATCCTGAATGCCGTAAGCATTCAGGCTAGTTTTTTACTTACTTCACTTCAGGGAGCAGAAATGTGCGTTTCGGGCCGTCTTCTTCGGCACGTTTAACCTCGGGAGACAGAACAACGTCAAGCGCATACACGAGTTGGTCTTTCGTGACGGGCTTCGTTAGGTAGTAGTCAGCGCCCTGGTTGTATCCTTCGATAATTTCGTTGTAACCGGAGTTGGCAGTTAACATGATGACTGGAATGGATTTCGTTTCTTCTCGTGCGCGAAGCCGTTGCATGACCTGAAATCCGTCGAGCTCTGGCATCATTACATCAAGGAAGATCGCATCGAACTGGTCAGGCTTCCCTGGTTCTTCGAGTGCCTTGAGAGCTGCGGCACCTTCGTGAAATGTCTCGCTTTGACACCCGAGCGCAGTGAGGATGGCGTTCATAATATCGAGGAGCGCTCGGTCGTCATCAATCACCATAAATTTAGGGGATGCCATGTTTTTTCTCCTGGGCGGTCGATATTTGAGGTTTTCCTATCATTTAGATCTCTTCCACCTCGACGTTAAGTCTCCGCCTGCATCAGCGCTGGAGCCGTCTACGGGCGAAACATTTCCAACCGAGTTCGGCACCGTCGAAGCCAGCGCTGGTTCAACCTGGGCAGCAAACGCAACTGGTTGTGCAAGTGGTGTCGAAATTCCTTCGATAGCGGGGGTGCATACGGGCTGCGGCATGGCGTACTGGACGGTTTGAACCTGTGTCTCAACAGGCGTAGGTGGTGGAACCGGGGAGCTGGGTGCTGCCGCTACTACTGCTGCCGGCACCGCCGGGACAGCGCATGCGAGTGCCTGTTGTGGTGCGGATTGTGGAGGAGCTGCTTGCTCAAGTGGTGCATCTTCATTCGTGGCGCCTAAAACTTCCTCCAACGTTGTAATGCCAGTGCGGACCAGCGCAATGCCGGACTCTCGAAGAGTTTTCATCCCTTCGCGCCTAGCGGCAATCTTAAGATCCTCGCGAGATGTCCCCTGCAAAATCATCTGTCTTAAGATATCCGAGAGCGACAATACCTCGTAGATCGGGGCGCGCCCCTTGTACCCAGTTCCGTTACACTTCTTGCACCCTTTTCCATACTTGAGAGGAACGTCCCGCAACTCGGCTCCCAGGCGGCCGAGGCGCTCAAGTAGCTCTGGTGTTGCCGGGCGATCGTACCCGCACTCGGTACAGATGCGACGAACAAGTCGTTGGGCTACCACGCAGCCTACGGAGGACGTAATCAGGTAGGGGGCTATTCCCATATTAAGCAGCCGAGAAATCGTCGAAACTGCGCAGTTCGTGTGGAGCGTCGAAAGCACAAGATGGCCGGTGAGTGCTGCTTTAATTGAAATCTCGGCAGTTTCTTGGTCACGTATTTCGCCCACAAGAATCACGTCGGGGTCTTGTCGAAGTAGGGATCGAAGTATCTGTGCGAAAGTATATCCGACGGGGGCGTTGACCTGAGACTGTGTGACCCCTAGGAGCGTTCCTTCAACGGGGTCCTCTGCGGTGAAAACTGAGACCGAAATATCATTGAGTTCATTGAGGGCGGCGTACAAGGTTGTTGTTTTCCCGGAACCGGTCGGACCAGTCACGAGAACGAGACCGTCAGGTCGATTGATCGCTTCTCGGATCGTACTTAGTTGAGCGTCAGGAATTCCTAATTTTGAAAGATCGTTGTTTACCGACGCGCTACTCATAACGCGCATAACGATCTTCTCGCCGAACAGGGAGGGAAGGGTGCTTAGGCGCAGGTCTGCTTCAAAGGTGCCTGAACGAAACTTAATGCAGCCGTCTTGGGGGATCCGTTTCTCGCAGATATCGAGATCTGCCATGATCTTTAGGCGAGACGTGATGGCCGGTGCAAGGCGGTTCGGTACCTTTTGCACTTCCTGTAAGACACCATCGATACGGAGCCGCACTCTTAAGAACGTCTCAAAGGGTTCAATATGAACGTCTGACGCTCCCAACCTGATCGCCTCAATCAAGAGGGCGTTTACCAGCTGCACGAGGGGTGCATCGACCTCGGGCCCCTGGTCAAGGGCATTTGCCGCCGCTTGAATTGCATCGGTGGCAGACTCCTGACTCTCAAGCACCCGTTTAAGGGTGCCCTCGATCGAGGTCGAGTTCGTTGTCTGACTAGCGGAAGGCGTCCGTTTTTGACCCGGTTTTTGTGGTTTCCCTTGATTTCCGAACACGTTATCCTTCCCTAAGCGCCGTCAAAAAAGTGGGGAGAGCGGAATAAAAGAGCTCCCCGGATTGCTTTTTGATTCGTAGCCAGTAAGTAGTGTCGGCACTCTGAAGTAAGGCCTGAAGTACAAGGTGTACCGGATGATTAGTGCGATATGAATAGAGCTGGATGAATAGCGCCGTATGAAGACTCTGAAACAGTATACTTCTCCAAATCATACGCCGGTTGAGATATCGGTAGGGTTTGTTGTGCTCCACTACACAGCAACAAGCCTGAAGCGGACACTCGACATTTTTATGGATCCAGCACGAAAGGCATCCGCCCACCTGGTTATTGACAGGAACGGCGATGTTTACGAGGTAGTTCCATGCCTTGAGTCCTCGGCGCTTAGAGCTTGGCATGCCGGCGTAAGTAGGCTGCGCGTTTCCCCCTCGCCGAGCTCCTCGTCGCTTATTGACGGCTTCAATGACCGAGCAATCGGGATTGAGCTCGTAAACTTCAACGGAAATGTCTGGCCATATACGGACGCCCAGTACACCTCGCTCTTTTCTTGCCTTGCGCTCCTCAAGGTGCGGTATCCCGACCTAGTGCACCTTTCGTCAGTCGTGGGGCACGAGGATATTGCAGGGTTTCGGGGAAAGAGCGACCCAGGGCGGCAGTTCGACTGGGCTCGGTTAGAAAAGGCCGTGTACCCTGGACAGCGATCCTTGAATCGCGAATTTTGTTGTAGCGCGGCTTTAGCTGAGAGGCTTACGGTTTTATACGAAAAGCTCGGAATACAGCTTGATACCTCAACGGGTTGTTTTGTAGGCCCAGGGGTAGACGCACCAGAGATTTCTGAGGCAGTGAGTTCCGTTCTGGAGGCCGCCCTGACTGAAGGGGCTTAGTACGGGCACACGATAGAGAGATGTTCTCCCCGTTGACATGGTAGGCAGAGTGATGAAAGATCCCCACCACAACAGATACCGTTAAGGAGTGTCGTTACGACTTCTGCTATGAATCACAGAAACAATCTCATCAAAACACCATCTTCGGCCCGTCTTTTCACACTATCTGCAGTAGTATGGTGCGCCGCAGCGGTGCTCGGCTGTGGGCCACGCGGAGAGTCCCATACGCTCGACCAGGTGTTTTCAGACGCCCGTACAGAATTCAACGCGGTAGCTACGGCCAATGTACCGGGAGATGTAGCAACTTCGCTGAAACAGGTTGCGGCTGACCTCGACAAACTTGCTGGCATTGGCGGCGGTGGGGACGCAAAAGAGATCTCACAGGCCGTTGCGAATTCCATAGACTCACTCATTGAAAAAAGCGGGATGACCCAGCGTGCATCAATGACCGAACTGGTCAACCAGTATCGTTCAGTCGGTAGTGCAGCGGCCGTCTCTGTGGGCGCCCCCCAACTAAAATTACTTACAGCTCGGACATACACTCTTCTGAAGAGCGAGTTGATCAGCACGAAGTTTGGTCTGTAGTCGTAGCGGATCACGATTTGGTGATCGGCAGGGCCTAACGGTTAGCCCTGCAGTGAACCATTGCTTTCTTGTTCAGATAGTTCTCTACGTTTTGACGATCACCAGCAGCTTCGCGGAAACGCGAAGTATCGTCCCGCCGCGCCTTATCTTGGTTGACGCAAAGAACGGGGACGAAATCATTGAGTTAACCGATCTGTCGACCATTAATTTGGCGGCCCTCCCCACTCGTGAACTCAACGTTCGCCTTGACTCTGAGGGGGCGAACATTTTGCGTGTTACGTTCGGTTATGATGAGAGGCCGGTTTATCGGAAAGAGACGTCAGCCCCGTTTTTTTTGGCGGGAAATGTAGGCTCAAAAATTAACAAGTGGACACCTTCCGTGGGGGTTCACCTGATTACCGTAAAGATTGACTCGCTCGAACCGAACGGTCGGCAGAGTTCAGAGCGGATTGAGCTGCTCTTCAAAGTCGTGCAGGCAGAAGTTGAGGTATCGAACCCGGCACCAACTATTTTTGGCGATGGGGCACGTGCCTCTACCGGTATTTCTGTGACGCCGAAGATCTCTCAAGCCTCAGGCCCGGTTGCTCCCCGTAGCGCAACTGCCGTATTACTCCCAACGTACCGAATCAATGCCGGCGGCGACTCATTCATAGATGAGAGCGGTAATTTTTGGCAGAGTGATTTTGGTCTCAGTGCGGCCGCGACCTTTGGAAGCTCGTCCCACGCCGGAAATATTTTGGGCTTAGGAGTCTACCATTCAGGGCGATCCTCTTCGCTTGGTCCCCTGGAGTATCACCTCCCGTTACCGGCCGGCAGGTACCGTATTACTGTGCACGTAATGGAACCTTACCTTGCGAGTAAGGGAAAATGCATTTTTGATGTCGTGCTCGAGGATGAGATTAAAATACCGAATATTGACCCGATCGAGCTGGCAGGGAGTGGAAAGCCACTGGCTCGTTCTGTGCTCGTTTCGGTGACTGATGGAACACTCGATATCTCTTTTCGACCCCAGAGGGGTTTTGCAATCGTCAATGGGTTAGAGATTCAACCGGCACTTGGACTTGAGTGAGCGATTACGGTAGCTGCGCCGCCTCAATGTGCGGGGTGTCCGCGCGTTCTTCGAGTGCGGTAGACGACCTACACGAGCGGTACAGGTCGGCATACTGAGCGAGCATTCTCTCGAGTGAATAGCCGTTCTCAATTCTTTCTCTTACTTTCTTTCCCAGCTCCCGGCGCGCATCTTCGCTTAGGGTCAAAATCGAGAGGGCTGCGGCTGCTAAGCTGTGCGGGTCTCCGCGCGGCACCACTGGACAGAGGGAGTGTAATAGTTCAGCGGATGCGCCTGCATCGGTAGCAACGCACGGAACTCCTGAGGCCATCGCCTCGCCGACTACGTTCGAGAATCCCTCGTTCGCTGACGAAGACACGAAAAGATCAAGTGCCGATATGATCTGCGGGACATCTTGTCGCTCTCCAAGAAGGTGCACCCGATTTTGCAAGTTGAGTGATGAGATCAGGGCAGCAGCTTCTGGGTTGTCTGCGGTTACCCCTCGACCGATCATGATGAAATGAGTGTCTGGCTTCTGCTCAAGGAGCAGCTTTGCCGCTTTTAGAAAATTTGGATAGTCTTTCTGAGGGTGGTAGCGGCCAACAATTCCCACCAAGCAACAGTCGAGTGGAAGGTCGAGCTGTGAGCGCAAGGCTGCTCGGTAGTGGTCTCCTGGCTGAAATCGGCTGATATCAAATCCGTTCGGAATTACTACTCTTCTAGTGGCATCAAAGCCGATCGCCTCGTGTTGAAGAGCAGCAAGCCCTACACAGTAGACGA
>JAYVGZ010000344.1:0-4173 GCA_043771805.1 Pseudomonadota bacterium | reverse complement strand
ACAAAAGCCTCGACGGGAAGCACACACACGATCCCGTACATCCAGAGAAACGTAAAACACGTGGACTTAACGTTATCTTTAGCTTCGCGGCCAGCGAGCGAAGCGAGGAGCGTGATGAACACAACTATGCAGAAAAGTACTGTGTAAGCGGCGTAAAATTTTTCATAGCTCAATCCGTAGGTCGTAACATAAAGCCACATTCTGTTTGCGGCGGAGAGTACTAAGACCAGACATGCAACCGTAAAACCAGCAAGAATACCCTGCACAGACTGACTCGTTCTTCTATAGCACCAGGTAAAAAGTAAGATATTAATCAATGAAATCGCGACCAGCTGCCAAAACCCGCCCTTCACTACATTTTCAGCAGCCGCGAACTGTGTTGGAAGTTCGGTGTACCAAAGGCGCTCGAATTGGACCCAGATGAAAAGCGAATAAATAATGAGCATCCCTGATATCACGATACCTGACACGATTGAGTCGATTACTGGGAGATTTGCGTTGGAAACCACATCACTCAGCACCCTGGAAAGTTTGACGAGTGCTAGTACTGCGCATGAGACGCCGAGCAAACATAGTAGCCGCGCTACTAATGAACATTCGAAAATCACCTGAATCACTTCGGCCACAAGATTCGCAACATCCAGTAATCTAGAACCGAAAAGAGCATCTGCAGATACAAGGAGAGGCACTACAACAAGCAGTGCCAAAGCGAGAAAGAGGCATATGCCTTGAAGAATTCGCTGGAGCACCGTGCGGTGAGTAAACTTAAAATGTAGTCGGGACCGAAGTAAGAGAAAATAATCCGACACGCTGTGTATGAAGCAGCGAGGAAAGTGCAAGGTCGAGAGTATTGAGACTGCTATGAATAGGGGAGTCCAAACGAATGTTTTGTCTCTCGACAGTGCAGCGGCGCTGTAGAAGAGCGACCACGAAATGGGTAAGACCACTATAGTGACTAACTTGATGAAAGGATTTTCAAAGAGCGCGTAGCTGAGGGTCATAAGGGTGAGGGGAATTATCCAGCTCTTTCCGCACCGCATCAATTGCCTAACGTTATCATCACTTGCGTACAGTAACCAAGCGACGGCACCGAGAAAGATTGTCGTGTTGATGCCGAGCGCATAAATGCCGCTCGTCCAAAACCCCCACATAAAAATGACCCAAAAAGCTCCAAGCCCCGCGCAGCGTAATAGGATCGCAAATTGCTCAAGAGATCTGGCTACAATCACTTTATCACTCATTTCGCCTCCGTAATGTCTAAAGCATTATGACAGTGGAACGTGAAATTCGAATGAAGGGGTGATGTCTAATTGGCGAAAATTGGGGGAGTTCTCTCGGACAAGGCGTGGATCTGGGGCTCGATACGATTTCACCCTATCGCGTGCCGTGGGCATTTAGTTGAGCAAAATAATCCGGCAGGCCACGAAGATACAGGGGAACTGAGCCCCTATCGAATAGGTTGAAGCGCCTTTATCGCGCGCTCTATAAAACCGTACCCAGCACGATGAACAAAGGCCTCATTCACCTCAATCACCACAACATCCGAACGATCAATCGCAGCGAGAACATCGAAACTCTCCTTGGAAATGGACCGCTGCTTTCCACCACGCGAAAGAACCTGTCGTTGAAAATAGTAGAGGAACTCAAGGTCTGAAAAGAGAAGATTACGTTGCAAAACTTGCAGGAGTTCCCAACAGAAGCTCGTTCCAATCATGAGTAGTCGCGGTTTCTCACCGGTGACATCAGTCGGTGTTACCGTGAATTTGGTACGCGGCACTGACTTTATAAGGGAAGCCGGAAAGAGAAGATTTGTGATCTGGAGTAAATCTAGATCTTGAGTGGTGGGTGGCCCGTCAACGCCTACAACATTACAAACAAGGCGAGACATCGGCCGATTAAGCTGTCTTTGTGTTTGCTCGCCAAGCTCTGCGCTCACAAGGCAGGCGCCGAATCCGTTCCAGTGTGTTCCGGTCGGTGCAAACATAGGCGCGTTGCTTTGAGCCTCTGCCGAGCGAAGCAGTGAGCGAGAATCGAGCGGCTCGAGTCCGCGCTTTCGTAGAGCAGCGATAAGAATATCATAGCCACTAGGCTTTGATTGAGCACCGGAGACTTGGTACCAAGAGGGGACGATATCCGGGTAGAAGCTCGGCTTGTTCGTGCTAATTAAAAGAACAAAACCTTTATGGCGGAGTTTCAGGTAGTCACGCAGGGCCACTATCTGATCGGCGAGACCCTCAAGCTTCGATCTCTTTGGCACTCCGATTCGATTAAACGCAGGAAGGTACGAGCGCTCTAAAAGCTGCCCATTTCTTCCCATAACCACACGACTCTTTGGATTTGATGAGACTTGCTGGAACAACCAGAGGCTCAGTTGATTATCAGCCTTCACAAATGTTCCGTAGAGAGAAAGCCACCGACTGAACCGTTTCTCGAAAGAGCCTTGAAAGCTACCGTCCATTATACTGGAGAGGGAAAAAGGCACAGCGCTGGTCTTCTTTGTGACCCCACTGAGATTCGAGTGAGAGCCTGTTACAAGGGTAAGCCCGACGGGTGCTGCGAGGCCGAGCCCAATGAGAAAAATAACAATAACCCGTGTAAACCACATGCTAGAACCTGAAGTAGAGAAAAGGCGTGTACCCGCGACTCGCGAGGGCTGCAACACTTAATGAAAGGAGTAGGAACGCGCAGGCTGCTTTGAATGTAAGGTGTGATGCGCGCATCCAACGAGGGCAACTTACATCAATATCTAAGGATCTGGGTATGAAGCAGATCAGGACTCCACACACGAACATTACGAGTGAGCGATTATCGATAATGAACGCCCTTGGTAGAGCAATGGGCGTGGTGGACCCAAAACCAACCATAATACTCAGTAGCTCAAAGGCGCGAGGGAGTGTCTCAGCTCGAAAGAAGATCCATCCTACCGTTACGAGCACGAACGTGAGTAGAACCGATACGAAGCGGGGGAGAGATTCTGTCAACTTCTGCAATCCGACTCGATCCAGCGTGAGAAAGGCGCCGTGGTAGGCCCCCCAAACCAAAAAATTCCATGACGCTCCGTGCCACAGGCCAGAGAGAAGAAACGTTGCCCACAAATTCACGTGGGTTCTCAGCCCGCTCCCTCGATTTCCACCGAGCGGTATATATACGTACTCTCGCATGAAGGTAGAGAGCGAGATGTGCCACCGCCGCCAAAACTCCGTGAAAGAATGAGCCTGATACGGCCGATCAAAGTTCTCACGAAACGAGAACCCAAACACTTTTGCTAGGCCTATCGCCATATCTGAGTAACCTGAAAAGTCAAAAAAGATCTGAAGCGAATAACAGATTGCGGCGAGCCATACGGTGTCGAAGCTTAATTGTGTCGCTCTAAGGGCGAAGAGCGGATCGACGACTGCACCTAATGAGTCAGCGATAAGGACCTTCTTACCGAGTCCGAAACAGAACCGTGATAGACCATCAAACACTCCTTCTAAGGAATTGCGTCGGTTCTGGAACTGCTCTGCTACATCGGCATACCGAATGATGGGACCAGCAATGAGCTGGGGGAAGAACAGGATGTAGAGGCAGTAGTCAATCACCGATCGTGACGGTAATACCTTTCCTCGGTAGACGTCTCCCAGATACGAGATCTTGTGAAACGTGAAAAAAGAGATTCCGATCGGAAGTGTCACGGAAGACCACGTCAGCGGTGTGATACCCACCGCCATGAATATTCGGTTTATCTCGGCGGCCGCGAAATTGAAGTACTTGTAGTAGAGGAGCGCAGCAAGGTTAGCAATGACTGCGAAGGTAAAGAGAGCATTTCGGCGCTTCGGGGTGAGAATGTCGGGAACGATCCAAGGGCTGACGAGGTAATCAAAAAGAGAGGCGATAAGAAGGAATCCGACGACCTGCGGGGCGCCCCAGCCGTAGAAGATAATGCTTGCGAAAAGAAGGACGAGGTTTCGGAGAGCGCGTGGTGAGGTGAAGTAGCAAAGGCAAACAGATGGGAGGAAGAGGAAGAGAAAGGGGAAGGAGCTAAATACCATGGATTCCGAATAGGTTGGTATTTACGACTGTCATCACTGATTCTAGCGTTTTCCAAAAGTCCGTAGCGAAATCCCGGCTTTTGGAAAACGCTATCGATTCGCGGATGCGAATCAAAACAATAACCTATAGTGATTTACGGCA